>CAUWCC010000050.1:0-11531 GCA_963556805.1 uncultured Bulleidia sp.
TTTTTAGATTTTCATGTTCCCATATCATTAGCATACAATAATTCTCAGCTTTTGGCTACCTTAACCCACCGTCTAAAGCCAGTGGGATTGCGGTAGCCTTATTTCAATTCTGCCAAGCGGCACTATCTAGAAGGTGATCTGCACCTTCTTTTTCTTTTTCTAACATAAAAGGATATGCCCTATACATATCCCTAATTCTTCTTATTTAGTTCATAAATGATACGAATACCCTTATATGCAGCATCAGGATCATATACATCGATCATATCTGTTTCCTTGGCAATGACCCTGCCAAGACCACCTGTTGCAATAACAGTACAAGTATCATCACGCAGTTCCATCTTCATCTGCTTCAAGATATATTCTACAAGGCCAATATATCCATATACCACACCTGCCTGCATACCCGATATCGTATTTGTACCAAGAACAGAAGAAGGCTTCGCGATCTCGATCTCAGGAAGCTTAGCTGTCTGGGAAGTCAAGGCAGCAGCACTGATACCAAGACCTGGTGCAATGACAGTATATTTAAACTCACCATGGGCATTCACATAATCAAAGGTAGTCGCTGTGCCAAAGTCTACAATAATACAGGACTTATGGTATGTATGATATGCATATGCACAATCCACGATACGATCCGCTCCTACTGCCTTAGGATTATCACTACAAAGCTTGACCCCTGTTTCCAACTCTGAATTGATCACGATCGGTGTCTTACCAAGATACTTCTTCATGCAAGAATTTAAAGTATACATCAAAGCAGGTACAACAGACGAAATGACGATATCATCAATATCTTCCGGTCCAATCCCCGCTCTATGCAACAAATCATAAACCACGATACCAAGTTCATCACTAGAACGTTCTGTCTTTGTGATCAAACGAAAGGAACTGCGGATCTTTTCCCCCTCCATGACACCCATGGAGATATTTGTATTTCCAACATCTACTGCCAGCAGCATATCATTCACCCTTCAGACAGTTTTCCAAGATCATAGATGCTGTCTCATCTTTACTTAAAAGACCAAGGCTCTTTTCACCTGCTTTTGACAAAATCGTGACGATATTTGTATCACCGCCAAAGCCTGCTCCCTTTTCACGGATGGAATTTGCTACGATGTAGTCGGCATGCTTATCATGAAGTTTCTTGGCCGCATTCGCCAAAAGTTCCTCTGTTTCCATTGCAAAACCGATCAAAACTTGTCCATCTCTCTTCTTCTTGCCAAGCTCTAGAAGAATATCTGTTGTGCGTTTCAATTCGATCTTCAGTTCTCCTTCTGTCTTCTTGATCTTTTCCGTTGCTTTAACAACTGGTGTATAATCCGCGATCGCTGCAGCCATGATAATGGCATCATAACGATCACTCTCTGCAAGTACTGCATCTCTCATCTCAGCAGCGGAGGAAACATGGATGACCTCAACATGATAAGGATCCGCAAGATTTGTATCCCCTGCTATCAATGTCACCTCTGCCCCAGCATTCCGAGCTGCCTTAGCCAATGCATAACCCATCTTGCCAGAAGAATGATTTGTAATATAACGAACAGGATCGATTGCTTCCTTAGTAGGACCTGCTGTGATCAAGATCTTTCTTCCTTTTAGATAATGCTTCTCACACATCACTTCTTGCAAAGCATCTTCAATACGATCTGGTTCCGGCATTCTGCCCTTACCCGTATCACCACATGCTAAATACCCAGAAGCACTCTCCATGACATAAATACCATCTTCTTGCAATTGTTTGATATTCCTTTGTGTTGCAGGATTTTCCAGCATATGTGTATTCATGGCCGGTACAACAAGTTTAGGGCAATCCGCTGCCAAAAAGGTCGTTGTCAACATATCATCCGCAATACCATTTGCAGCTTTTGCAATAAAGTCTGCTGTTGCCGGTGCCACAACAAAAGCATCTGCCTTATCCGCTAAGGCAATATGATGTACTTCCGGAATATAATCCACTGTAAATATATCCGTGATCACCTTCGTACCAGACAAAGACTGAAACGTCAACGGTGTTACAAACTGTTCAGCTCCCTTCGTCATCAAGACATGTACTTCATGTCCCTGCTTACGCAAAGAGGAAACAAGCGAACAAGCCTTAAATGCTGCAATGCCTGCTGTCACCCCTACGATCACACATTTCTTTTCCATTCGATCTTCTCTCCAATCATCGTACTCAATTATAATTGCAGTTTTTGCTATAATCAAACAGAGGTAAACATTATGAAAACAAAAAAATATCTAGTTATTTCTGATATCCATGGTGCTTTAGATGGTGCCGCCTGCATCATGGAAGCCTATTCTCATCATCAAGCCGATGCTGTCCTTTGTCTTGGGGATATTCTTTATCATGGTCCACGTAATGATGTACCTGCCGACTATGCCCCAAAGAAAGTCATCGAGATCATGAACGCACTTTCTCATAACATCATCAGTGTGCGCGGCAATTGTGAAGCAGAAGTAGACCAGATGGTATTGAACTTCCCATGCATGTCTGAAAGCAACTCTCTTTTCTTAGATGATAAACGTATCTTCATGACACATGGTCACATTTATAGCCCTGATCATCTTCCCCCGCTTAAGGAAGGAGATCGTTTCTTATCTGGACACACTCACATTCCAACTGCCTGCTCAAAAGATGGTATCTTCCTGCTCAATCCAGGTTCTATCTCTTTACCAAAAGGCGGACACCCCGCAACATATGCCATCTTAACAACAGATCATTTTACGATCTACACGCGGGATCATAAAGAATATATGTCCATCTCCCTAAATGGTGATGCTTATGTGTGATACAACATGTCCTTTCCGTATCCATCGGCGTTTATGTACAGAATCCATTCGTCTCTTCAAAGAACTACCGCATGATGAACAAGAGAGTCTCATATGTAAAAGCACACATACAAAACACCCAAAAGGTACGATCCTTGCACATGAAGGAGATTCCATTGACGAAGTACTAATCATCCGAGAAGGGCGCATCAAAACATGTCAATCTGACATGAATGGTGATGAGCATATCTTAGATATCCTCCATGAAGGACAAGCTATCTGGCATGGTATGTTCCTAACAGACCATACATATCGCTATGATATCGTCACCTTAACAGATGTTACCTTATGCCGTATTTCCCGTGAAAACTTCATGGAAGTTTTGCAAGCAAACCCGCAAACAGCGATCTATTTGATCGAGATGTTATCCAGTGAGCTACAGGATGCAAATGAAAAAGCATACCTGCTCAGTATTAAGAAACCTGTAGAGAGGGTGGCCGCATTCTTGCTTTTCCGTGATACACGCTGTATCGGCAGTATGATCCACATGAAGTTAGAAGACATAGCAGCTTCGATCAGTCTTAGACCAGAAACGATCTCCAGAATCTTATCTAAGATGGAAAAAGACGGCTTGATCAAGCGCTATGGTCATGGCAAGATACGTGTTCTAGACCGTGATAATATGAAAAAGATGTATACAGTCTGATAAAGGCCATATACATCTTTTTGTTTACTTGATTTCAAAATCGATATCTGCCATATTTTTCTTCAACACTTCTGCCGAGGCTGCCAAACGATCTCTCTCATCTTCCGAAAGACTGACCGGCACCAATCCTTCGATTCCATTTCTACCAACGATAGCAGGTACAGACAATGCACATCCGTTGATGCCATAACTACCCTTTAATGTTGTAGATACTGGCAGTACAGACTTTTCATCTTTTAATACTGCTCGACAGATCCTGACGACTGCCATGGCAATGCCATAGTATGTAGCATGTTTCTTTTCAATGATCTTATACGCTGCATTCTTTACATCATCCGCAATATCTTCCTCCAGCTTAGCAAGATCCTGATCTCCCATACCACGTAAAGCAAAGAAATCCTGCAGCGGTACACCAGAAATATTCGCACTTGACCATGCGGCAATCTCTGAATCACCATGTTCACCAATAATACTTGCATGAACAGAACGGGAATCGACATTCAGTTTATTACCAAGCAATGTACGCAGTCTTGCTGTATCCAATACAGTTCCAGAACCAAATACCCTCTCTTCCGGCATACCAGACATCTTCTTAGCATAGTATGTCAAGATATCAACAGGGTTGGATACGATAAGAAGGATACCTTCAAACTTCTGTTTCCTGATCTCTTTCATGATACCTGAATAGATAGAGACGTTCTTGTGGATGAGATCCAACCTTGTCTCACCCGGCTTTTGCGCAGCACCTGCTGTGATCACGGTGATCGCAGCATCTCTTGCATCTGCATAATCACCTGCATAGATATTCATCGGAGCATTTAATGAGGTGCCATGACTGATATCCATAGCCTCTCCCTCTGCTCTATCCTTGTTTACATCAATGAGGACCATCTCGGAAAACATACCGCTCTGCATCAATGCAAAGGCACTAGAAGAACCGACAAACCCGCAGCCAACAACTGCCACTTTACGAAAATCAATACTCATATTCTTATTTCCTCCTGACACTTGGTATTATAGTTCTCTTCTAACAAAAGAACTGTTCATATGCCCAAAAAAAGACCCCTGCATCCACAGGAGTCTTATAACTTATTTCATCAAATTTGTACCAAGGTCATGACCTTCGCCAAGATCATCTACACTACCCATCATGACACCACGAGCAATATTCCAGCAATGGTCACCCATTCGTTCCAAATTACCTAGTACATCGCAATATACAGATGCAGCAACAGGTGCTGTACACTTACCATTCGCCATTCTGCCAAAATGTGCATCACGTGCACGTACTTCCAGCATATCCATGGCCGTTTCCATATCTCCCATCTTTTCAAAAGAAGTATCATTCTTTGTACGATAGATCTCCATGGAAGCATTCAGCATCTCTTCCAACTGTTCATACATGCGATTGATCTCATATACCGCACTTGCGGACAAACTATGTTTGTTATCTTCATGGATCATTTGGAAGAACTCTTTCAGGTTCATAGCCAGATCCCCGATCCTCTCCAAATTTTTGACAATATCCAGCTGTAATCTCTGTTCCTTAGCATCATGTGCTGTCATCTTGCCGGATGCACCGATCTCTACCAAATACTTTGTCAAGATCGCATCATATGTATTTGTTAGACTTTCGGACTGATCGATCATCTGCATCTGTTCCTCATCCGGTTCATTATTCAAATAATCACGCGTCTCACGTACAGTAGACTTAACTGCATCTGCCATCTTGAAGACAGCCTCACTTGCTGCAGATAAAGCTGCTGTAGGAAGCTCATTTGCTAAATGGTTGTCCAAAGCATGAACATCTACTTCTACACGCTTAGGTTCTTCACCAGGGATGATCTTACGCACGATCGCACACATTTGTTTCAACAATGGGAAGAAGAGCAGTGTTGCCATCGAGTTAAAGAAGATATGTGCAACCGCTACCTGCATCATTGGGTTCAAGTTCAATGCCCCTGCGATCCAAAGAATAACAGAAGACAACGGCTTCAATAACAGCATACCGATCACAGAACCAATAATATTGAATAATGTATGGATACCCGCTGTACGCTTAGCAGCTGTAGAACCACCAATAGCAGCTAAGATACCTGTTACAGTTGTGCCGATGTTAGCACCAAATACAAATGGCAGAACAGCTGTAAATGTCAAAGCACCAGCTTCATACATCTTCTGCACAACACCGATCGTAGCCGCACTTGCCTGTACAGCACCTGTCATCACTGTGCCAGCCAGCAATGACAATACTGGATTCTCACTCATCTTCTGAGCAAATGCTGTAAACATCGGCATATCCTTCAAAGAAGACAATGCCGCACCCATAGAATCCAAACCGTAGAAAACAAGACCAAAACCAAGAAGAATACTGCCAAAGCACTTTACCTGTCGATTCTTGCTGAAGCTTAACAACATAGCTCCCGCAAAAACAACATACAAGATATATTGCCCAATATCCAAAGAGATCAAGAACGACGTGATCGTCGTACCGATGTTAGCACCCATTACAATGCCGGCAGCTTGTTCCAAGGACATCAACCCCGCTCGCACCATACCAATGGTGATCGCTGTACTAGCTGATGAAGACTGCATGATGATCGTGATCACAATACCGATCAAAAACGCGCTGAATGGGTTCGCCGTATACTTATCAATGTAAACGCGAAGCTTATCGCCGGCAATCTCTTTCAGGCCGTCACCCATGAAATTGATGCCGAACATGAACATACCGAAACCGCCCAGGATAATATCCCACCGCATATCCGCAAGTGTCATAAGAATTTTCTTTCCTCCGTTTACTTAAAAAAGTATCAGATATTGAAGAATGTGTAAACTTCTTGAAAAGAAAAAGAACAAAACATTTTTTCACAAGTGCTGTTTTTGTCCTTCTTTAGTCACAATTTTATCCCAAAAGCTTCTTATCCTACAAAGTCTTCCGGTAAGATCTCACCACCGAACTTTCCTACAACCTTGGCACTTACAGCATTACCCCAAGTGATTGCTTCATCCATAGATCTCCCTTTCACCAAAGCCGCCATGATCGTACCTATGTTGCAATCCCCTGCTCCTGTACCATCTACAACATTGTCATTTAATACAGTCGGTACCTGATGTACTTGGTTAGAAAGATCACACCACAACACATCCAAAGGACCACCCGTTACGATTACGGGTGCATGCGTCAAAGCCTGCAAGCTCTTAGTAACATCATGATCGCTTTGATACATGATCCCCAAGCGGCGTGCCAGCATCTGTGCTTCACCTCTATTCACATGCAAGATAGGGCAGGTATGTATCACATCCCACAGTCGTTCCATACGTACCTGCATGATCCTAGGACCAGCCGCAAATACGACCTGAACTCCTGCTTCATGCATACGCTGTGCACATCTCACAACAGCCCCGCCTGCTTCATCTTCTAGATCGATCCCAGAAATATACACGATCGCATAGTCACTTGGACAAAGCCCCGCAAACATTTCATCACAGAACTCGTACTCTGCTCCATGTACAGCTAAAAAAGTACGATCCCCATCTGGTTCTACCAAACAATAGCAGGAACCATTTTCTCTTTGATTCCGCCAAAAAACAGGAATGTCCCTTTTTCCCATTTCCCGGGCAATATGTTCTCCATATACACCTGTACCTAAGTTATAGGCCAATGTAAACGGTACATGAAGCAGACGCACTGCTGAGGAAGCGTTAAATGCACAGCCACCCACACGCAATACTTGTTCCTGTACATTTACATCTTCTTCCTTACCAGGCAGATGATCTACAAGCATCGTCACATCTGTTGTTACACTGCCGATCAATAATATCTTCTTCACAATAAACTCCCCTGCACGATTCCTTGTGCTGCCATACTATGCCGGATCGCATTCAGCACCTTACGTTTATGCAAAGCCCATAATGGTGCGATCATCAAATCTTTGTTTCCATCCCCTGTCAAACGATGTACCACGATATTTTCATCCAAATGCCCTAAACACTTAGTCACAAGATCTACATATGCATCTTCCGACATTGCTTCTATGCCTGATACATGTTCTTCATACATCCTGCCAAGCTTTGTACCTTTGAGATATTGCAATAATTGGATCTTCACTCCAAATGCATTCACAGCATTGATACTGTGTATCGTCTCTAATACCATCTCTTCTGTTTCATAGGGCAGACCTAGGATCATATGCACGATAAACGGTAGGCCGATCCGTTCCAGATCCTGACATGCTTGTTGAAAGATCGCATAGGAATACCCGCGATGCATCCAAACAGCTGAACGATCATGCTTACTTTGCAACCCCAGTTCGACCCAAATAAACTTCGTCGGATATTTCTGTTTCAATCCTCCTAACAATGCCAACACTTCTTCCCCAAGACAATCTGGTCTTGTAGCAATAGAAATACCCGCAAATAAAGGATCTTCTAATGCAGCACGATACAGCATTTCTAATTTTTCTATGGGTGCATAGGTGTTGGTATATGCTTGGAAATAAGCAATATATGTACCATTTCCACTATGACTGTTGTTATAGATCAGATCTTCTTCCTGCAGTCTTTGACCATGATATGGTATAGCAAAATCACCTGATCCTCCTTCATCGCAAAAAATACAACCGCCTGTACCAATGGTTCCATCACGATTTGGACAGGTCATACCAGCATCTAAAGCAACACGATACAGCTTTTTTCCAAATGTTTTGCGGCAGTATGCAGGAAAACTGTACCATGCTTCACCATTCACCAAACTCACAACTGTCCCTTCTGCATTGCTTCCTGGACAAGCTCTTCCTGACGTCTTTCCAAATCACTGCGGACACGCTTGACCTGACGGATCGCACTCTTAGCTTGGGACCTTGCATCATTGACTCTATTCTGCATCATTAAATCGATCAAAGAATTATCGAAGAATACATCCGCAAAGCTCAAGAAATCAGAAGTATCGATGTTGATGTCAATATCTTCTTCTACATCCTGCAGTTCCCTGCGGAAGTTTTCTACTGCATCTTGTGCTTTCTGCAGTTCCTGCTTTGCCTTGCCGATCTTATTCCGTTTGACCATAGAGGACATAAAACCACCGCACAGTATATCAAATAAACCCCAGTTCGATGCAGAATCAAAAAAATCTACTGCATTCTGTAAATGATGCAGTGCTACTTCAGATGCATCGATTGCCTCGTTGATCTCACGAAGCTCATTATCATAAATATTCATTTTCTTCCCCCTAATGCAAACTGTGTATCCAGTCCATCATCATCGATCTTTTCTTCCACCCCAGCATACACCATCAAATATCTTGTCCGATGATATACCTCTTGGACTTTAAAACCTAAACTTTCAAATAAACCATATGTTGAAAGATCACCTGTAAATACATATACTTGCAGATTTCCAGCAGTTTCTTTAATGCACTGCTTCACTACAGCAGTGCCAATGCCTTTGTTTTGAAAATATGGCAGTACATAGAGATGATTGATTTCATATCTGCCTTTACCAGGTGTCATTAACAAATATCCAGCTTTATGACCATCGGCCTTGATCACCGCAAAACGATCGATATTCTGTGCAATCGACATATGTGTCCATCCTAAAGCTTTCTCACGATCTAATGTATGAAAGTCTTCATACCTCACGATCACATCATCTGCCAAGTCACAGATCTCTTGAATATCATCTTGTGATGCTCTTACAAATTGTAATCTCATACCACACACCTCCGTAATAAGAAAGACCGGAGTTCTCCCCGGTCAAGCTTCCGAACGAAGCAAACGGTCGTTCTGTTCTTCCATGATACGACCCTTCCAAATATACCTACGTGTTACTCTACCCGAGATCAAACAAATCACTTCATACGGGATCGTATGCAATTCCTGTGCCATCTGTGTCAATGGCATATGTTTACCAAAGATCTCCACCGTTGTACCAAGTGGTACATCATGGTCCATTTTCAACATAACCTGATCCATGCATACCCTGCCGACCACTTCTGCATAACAACCATCAACATACACCTTACGTCCTTGATTAGCCCGGATGAAACCATCCGCATATCCAATCGGAGCAGTCGCAATGATTTCTTCCTCGTTGGTCTGATACGTTGCCCCATATCCGATCGTCTCACCTGCTGGCACATGCTTGCACATGTAGATTGTTGTATACAAACTGATCGGACAAACCAAATCATTTGTGTAAGAAGAAATACCATACAAAGTGATCCCCACACGACAAGCATTGCTCAAATGATCATGATGGAACAACGTTGCATCTGAATTATCACAATGTACCCACTGAAAGTGATGATCTAAAGCAGCAACCACCTTCTCAAATCTAGCAAACTGCTGATCTGTGATCACATGATCTTTCTCTTCCGCACAATAAAAATGTGTAAATATACCATCTACCAAACATCCTGCGTCCAGCATCGCATGCATTGCATCTCTCATCTCATCCAGATTTTTAAAACCAATACGGTTCATCCCTGTATCTACTGCCAAATGTAGACGTAGTCCTTTACAAGGCTGCTTGATGACTGCATCTACCCATTCTTTTGAGTATGCAGCAGCTGCCACATCCATCTTGACCATGTCTTTCACATTTTCAGGATCCACTGTACCAAGGATCAAGATCTCGCCATCATATCCCTCATTTCGCAATACAACCGCTTCATCCAGTGAGGAAACAGCGACCATATCTGCCCCCGCTTCCTGTACAGCCCGGCAGACTTGAATATCACCGCACCCATATGCATCTGCTTTTAATACAGCAATAAACTTCTTTCCCGATTGTTCTTTGATCTTCTTTACATTTTCAACGATCGCATCCAGATCGATCTCCATCCATGTCTTGCGATACATACAAGTACCTCCTAAAAAATTCTAGATTCTGAATAACCTACGTAAATACCTGCCGCTCTAAACATGACGCCAAGCAGTCCCCAAATAGAAGAAAGTTTGCTCAAGATCATGACCCTAAATGTCATCAACCACATAGAAGGGTGAAATAATACAGTAAAAAGCATCGGCAGACCATAGCAAGTAACGATATCACCAACAATAATTGCAACAGCAGCCAAAATACCGCCAAGGATCGAATACTTCTTTGTCACACCATGACCGATCTCACGCATCGTCTTTGCGATCACCCATCCGATAAAAATATACACGATCTCCATTTCAATACGTACAAGACTCTGTACAGCACCATAACAGATGCCAAGTACAACAGCTACTACAAAACCAATCACACAAGATAGGATAAACCTAGAATTGTGATCAATGTTACCAGCGTTATAAACAATCATATCTATACCTCTTCTTCAATAGGGTTATTTTATCACAAACATATTGTATCGTATCGCGACAAAAGATAGGCTATATATACGTATGTCACACAAATTCTTAATGATTTTTCTCTTTTTTGATTTTTTGTGTTGACTTACATCTTGTTTCAATGGTATAAATAACAGGCACACAGTGGAGGTTTAGCTCAGTTGGGAGAGCATCTGCCTTACAAGCAGAGGGTCAGCGGTTCGAGCCCGTTAACCTCCACCATGTTTGCCGTCTTAGCTCAATTGGCAGAGCAATTGATTTGTAATCAATAGGTTGTAGGTTCGATTCCTATAGACGGCACTTCTAAAGCATCGTTGTTAACGGTGCTTTTTTTGTGTTCTTATGAAAGATACATGCTCCACACAGAGACATATACAGTCAACCCCCACAATTCTATTATTTAGATTACAAACAAAATCCCATGATGACATAAGTATAACTTTCCTAGATACAAATGCTTTCTAATCAGCCCCTTTATGCCAAGCAAATTAGAGGAATCTTCCCATTCACCTAAGTTTTACATCCATGCTTATATAAAAAGACATGCTGAAAACTTCAAGATCTCATCCAGCTTCAAAATAAATATCTCATCTTTTTTCTTGTTTAAAGCAAATTTCTAGAGAAAAAACATATGTTTAATATCCCGAATTGTCAAGCCAATTGCAACACAGTTTGATTTACTGTGCAACGCTATAAACCAGCGAAAAGATAGAGAA
>CAUWCC010000051.1:0-11387 GCA_963556805.1 uncultured Bulleidia sp.
GTTCATTCACAAAAATAGCTAATCTGCAACCACACGATTGTAGATTAGCCGATTTAGAAATAAAAGACTAAACATACGTATAGTAATAAAACTGCTAATGCACCTGCTGCAATTTTGATGCTCTCCCAATGCTCAAAAATACAAAACAAGCAACTATGTGTGAAGTATATGCTTTTTTTATTTGTACAGATAGTAAAAGTGAACCATACATACTGACGTACAGCTTTCTGGTTCACTTCTGATGTCACATATTACTTTTTCACAAACTCTACCAAAGCTTCTGCAGCCTTGTTGATACCGTGATCGCCTTTATTCGGTAAACCAAGGCATGTATAGATTTCACCAACAGGAATACCTGCCGCAAAAAGTTCATCAAAGATCTTATCTACCAACAGTTTGCATTCTTCCTGTCTCTGCATAGGTCCAAATGGGTTAGCAAAGAAGGTTGTAGAGAGACCTTTTTCTTGTGTTGTGCCCAAGGCAAAACGTTTGCCTTGCAGGAATGTATCCTCTGCCTCATCACGTGTTTTAAACAGATGCATGCCTCTTTCATCTGTATAGTTGTTGGCATACAACAGACAGTCGATATCATGGTCTTTTACAACTGTTTTATATGGGGCAGCCGGGATAACAACACGGGCATTGCTCTTCTCTGGGTTAAAGAAGATAGAACGATCCAAGTCTCTATACGCAGCACCTTGATCCAGGTCATCCAAACGAACAAACGCCCCGATCTCTGTACCCTGTGCTTTCAATGTACCATCTTCAGCAATATGAATGGTACCCATATCATCAAATACTGTTTCCTGATGATCGATCATATCACCAGCGATCTTATTCAAGGCTTCCAATGTTTCTGACTTACCAGCACCAGAGTCTCCCATCAACATGATGCCTTTCTTGGAACCATCTTTGAAGTAGAGGTTCACCATAGCACCATGGATCGGAAGTTTACCTCTCTTCATCATGACAAGATTATGCAATGTAAGAAGACTCTTCTTTGTATATCCAAAGTAATCAATCTCTTCATGAGCAGATACCTTGCCTACCCAGATATCATTCTTCTTATCTTCATAGAAAACTGTATCCTTTGTACCATCTGGATTACCAAACAATAAGATGGCATCTGGTTTTTTACCTGTGCAATCTTCTTCTCTAGCTAATTCAAACAAACCAGAACAAGCAACACAACTGCCAAGATAGTCACGGTGGAAGTAAGCATAGATCAACAATTCACCGATCCTTGCTGGATAGCAGAACCATTCATCATTCTCATTCTTGAAATCTGCAATTGGATCGTGATCAGCATCTACAAACTTGTTTGTTCTCTTATTGGACTTTGTATGCAAGATTAATGGTGTACGTACCATGATCGTATGCACAAAATCGATATCTTTCAAACATGTATACTCCTCTGGACAATTCCAATCATACTTCTGCATCAACAAGGAAGCATTCGTACCTGCCTGGATCTGTCTATATACATTATTTGCAACACCAGTGATCTTCTGTTCGGCTGTTCGATAGAAGTTACGAGCAATATCATTGATCTGATTATCTACATCCATAAAAGCGTTGGTTTGGTAAGAATCTGCTGTCTGACTGTACAACACAGAGTATCTCTGCAAAGAACGCCAGTAACGATACCCTTCATTGACAATATCCAGCATGATCTCCGGCAACTTCACATACGGCATATCGATCTTCTTGATATTCATTAACAACATCAAGTGGAACGTATTCTTCAACTGTAATACCACTTTCTTCCGATCATCTGTACCTTGGTATAAGAAATCACGTAGATCTCTACGATGATCATTCAAATAATCAATGTAGCGATTTAAAAATTCATTGAATACCTGTGAATCCAGCAATTGGTCAATTGATGTAACAAATTCCGAAGTGTAATTAATGATCACTTCGTTATCCTTGAAATAACATGATTCTCTCATGATCACATTCCTCCATATGTACTTATCAACATTGTGCCTTTGTAAACATATATTTTCAAATATATTTGTAATATTTCACACACTTTTTAGAAAGCGTTTACTTTTTGGGCTATATACTTATATTCTTTTCACAATTCTCACACAAATGCCAATTACCATCTCCAAAAGCAAAACAAAGAGAGAACTTTGTCCTCCCTCTCTCATGAAAATGTACACATCTCATATACGACTCTACATATCACTGAATAACTGTTATAGCCGCATGATTAATTTCTAATATATGATCATCAATCCCTTCGTAATCTTTGGTATGACTTGTAAAAATTAACGTTCCTCTTTGTTGAACATGTTCATCCAAGAATTCCATCACCACTGTGCGACTTTTTTCAACGCATCACACGGTTCATCTAATATTAGATATTTTGGTTTATCCATAATAGCTTTAATGATTCTCATTTTTTCATACCTAAGCTAGTTTCTAATGCAATAATGTCTTGTTTGGTGGCAAAATTTCTTATCTTAACAAGTTCTAAAAGTTGATCCAATCCACTTTCATTTTCAAAAAATTCAGATGCATTAATACTTCCCCCCTGGAATCACGCTTAAATCATGATCCTTATGTAGGATATAATCATCTATAACAATTTCACCTAAATTTGAAGTAGAATACCATACTAATAAATTTCAGCAAAACGCTTTTACCGGATCCATTAACACCTTAGTTTTTTCTGGAATAGTGAAAGAACCATTTTCAAATAACACAATGTCTTTAAATGATTTACTTACATTTTTTACTCTATCATAAGATATCTCCCTTTCTTTTATATACGCATCCTAGTGCACTAACCGATACGCTTAGAATAGTGGTAACTACAAACATAGGAAACTCCACTCCAAAATCATTTGAATATGTAATTATACTTGTTCCTGTAACATATCTATCAGCAACAATATTACCGTTCCAAACAATGCAGATAAATGAGAAATTGTACTTTGTTTTTGGACTTATTTGCGTTTGTGATCAGGCTATATCCAACTGAAATCATGCCATGCCTGGCACACGCAAAAAAAGCCCGTTCTTTCGAACGAGCTCATCAAGGCAATTAGTCCTTGTACATTTCGTATACGTTAGATACTGGTGTATGGTTCTGAATAGCATCGATCGTCTTTGCAATCATTTCTGCTACAGAGAGAACATGGATCTTGTTTGTGATACCTTTCTTTGCTTCATCAAGCGGAATTGTATCTGTGATAACCATTTCCTTGATCGGAGAATTCTCGATCTTTGTCAAAGCATCTCTAGAGAATACACCATGTGTGATACCTGTGTAGATCTCTTCAGCACCGTGATCTTTCAAGATCTGGCAACCTGCTACCAAAGAACCTGCTGTATCGCAGATATCATCTACTACAACGCAGATCTTACCATTTACATCACCAATAACATTCTGAGCCTCAACCATGTTCGGCTTTGGTCTTCTCTTATCAATGATAGCGATTGGAGCATCCAAGATATCAGCCAATCTACGAGCTCTTGTAACACCACCGTGGTCTGGAGAAACAACAACCAACTTGTCAGCTGGGAAATTCTTCTCCTTGAAGTAGCTGCCGATCATTGGTACAGCTGTCAAATCATCGATCGGGATATCGAAGAAGCCCTGGATCTGTGTTGCATGAAGATCGAATACAACAACTCTATCTGCACCTGCTGTTTCGAGCATATCTGCTACAAGCTTAGATGTGATAGGCTGACGTGGCTTTGCCTTACGATCCTGACGAGCATAACCATAATACGGCATGATAACGTTGATCTCTCCTGCACTTGCACGCTTACATGCATCAATGCAGACAAGAACTTCCATGAGTCTTTCTGTTACCGGATTGCATGTACTCTGAATAATAAATACAGAGCGTCCACGCAAAGATTCCTGCGGTTCAACGAGGATCTCGCCATCTGCGAAATGCTCGACCTTTACTTTACCGAGCGGAAGATTCAGGTCTTTGCAAACCTTTGCTGCAAGATCTGTGCTTGAAGTTAATGCTAATACGACTGTTTCCTTAACCATGCTAGTTCCCTTCTTTTCTTATATAAGTATTGTATTACTGCTGTGTCATAGTAACAACCAAATCACTTTTCGTCAATTCACATCAGCATATTTATTAAAATTGCGTTAAGTTTTTTGGTATCTCATGCTGTTTTTTCGACAGTTTTAGTAGCTTTCTGTGCTATGTACCCTGTAGTGTCAAAATCTTGTATTTGTTAAAATCCTAGTCTTTCTTACAAAGAATTTCTTCTCTCTTAATAAGCTCATAGAACGATCCACAAGTGCTTCATCTTTTGTAATACCAAACACTGTACTGCCGCTACCTGACATCAATACACCATCGAAACCAAGACTAGTCAATGCCTCTTTTACTTGGCGGATCTCTGGTACTAACTGCAAGGCAGCATCTTCTAAACTATTGCCGAGGGAGTCTACGATTCCTTGGTAATCATTTACCATAAGAGATTCACACATCTTACGGCAATCAGGATGTACTGGGTCTGTACTATCACAGATCTCAAAGGCTTCTTTTGTAGATACACCTCTTCGTGGTTTAACTAACATGACATAGAAGTTCGGATCACAATGAAACGGCATGATCGTTTCTCCTATACCTTTTACAAAAGAGGACTTAGATTGGATGCAGAATGGAACATCTGCTCCAACAAGTCTAGCTGCTTCTATCTTTTCTTCTAATGTCATATGCAGATCCAGCATACGGTCTATCATACGGATCGCAGCAGCCGCGTCGGCACTGCCGCCGGCAAGTCCTGCTCTTGTAGGGATAGATTTCTGCAGTCGGCATTCAAACTGTGTATCAAAGCCATATTTACTTCTAAGGACCTCAATTGCTTTGATCACTGTGTTTTTATTATTAGCAGGTATGAATTCACGATTGTTCGTCAAGGTCGTTTTTTCAGCTGGGTAGATTTCTAATATGTCATAGAAATCAATTGGTACCATGATCATTTCCAGTTCATGGTAACCATCTTCTCTTCTACCTTTTACATCCAGGCATAGGTTGATCTTGGCATATGCTTTCTCTTTCATCTCTTTGCCTCGTATAAAGTACGTAACTGTTCCATTGTCATTTCCTGTGCTCTTTGTTTTGGATCAAGACCAGCACGTTCTAACATACCTAATGCATCTTCATGTGCATCCTTCAAGTTGTTATAGATCGTCTTTCTTCTCTGTTTGAAACACATCTTTACAAAGTCAAAGAATGCTTTTGTTTCTTCTGGTCTTTCTTCTATTGGTTTACGTTCAAACTGAATGATGACACTATCTACATTAGGAGATGGGTTAAAACTTCTACCTGGTACTGTGAATAATTTCTTTACGTTATATAGATACTGTGCCTCTACACTTAAGGCACTGTATTCTTTTGTGTTAACAGCTGCCGCAAAGCGATCTCCTACTTCCTTTTGGACCATGACTGTAATGTATGGGATATCTGGTGCTTCTTCAAATAAACGGAATAGTACTGGTGTTGTGATGTAATACGGTAAGTTTGCACATACGGATACACTGCCGTATTTCTGTTCCAGTTCATCTACCTTTGCACGTAAGTCACATGTTAAGAAGTCTTCCAGGATGATCTCTACGTTGTCATAAGGGAATAATGTATCAGCTAATACTGGGATCAGTGCTTCATCTACTTCAAATGCTGTAACATGTTTGGAATGTAGAGCGAGTTGTTCTGTCAAAGAACCAATACCAGGTCCAATCTCTAATACTGCATTTTCACAATGTGCTTCTTCTGCACAGCGTTCTACGATCTTTGGATCTACCAAGAAATTCTGACCGAAGCCTTTCTTGGCATGGAGATCATATTTGGCAAGTATCTCCTTTGTACGTGATGGTGTCGATATAAATCTTGTCATTTCATAACCTCCATAATTTCTTCTTTTGTGATACCGAGATCATTAATACGATCACGCATCGTTCTAGCATTGCCAAAGCCGATATGCAACTTGTTTCCTAAATCTTTTCTCTTTTGAGCACTATCCGGCATCCCGGATAATCCTAAATCATACATATCTGCAGCCGTGATCGTTTCTTTACGATCTTGGTCATATGTAACAAGATGCTGCAGGGCTTCTGTCAATGCTTCTTTATCAGCGTGTTCTACACCAACTTTATGGGTTGTTTTTGCTTTGTTCTTATCGATATGGGCATTAAGACAGCCAGGTACCGCACGATTTACGGCATTGCGGATACGATTGCCGGGAGAGTCAGGATCTGTGAAGACAATGACACCTCTCACATCCTTTGCACGTCTGATCATATCTAACGTAAGCTTACCAAGATGGGTACCACTTGTTTCAATGGTATCGCAGTCAAAGTACTGTCGTAAAGCAGCGGTATCGTTCTTCCCTTCTACGACAATCAATTCTTTAATACGTGGTTTATTCATGCAGGAACCTTCTATAGTTTTCATATACAACGCGGGAAAGTTCTTCCTCTGACATTCCTTTTACTTCTGCCATCTTTTTCAAGATGAGCGGGATGTAGGATGGCTCATTTCTCTTACCACGGTTAGGTTCTGGTGCCATATATGGACAATCTGTCTCTGTTAACAAGAACTTAGGATCGATGTCTTGTACGACTTCTACAGCATGTCTTGCATTCTTAAAAGTAACAGGACCACCTAAAGCAATATAGTATCCAAGTTTGGTAAACTCTCTAGCCATTTCTTTTGTACCACTGTAGCAATGCAATACACCTTTGTGATGATGTTCTTTCATGATATCAAAGGTATCCTGAATAGCATCTCTTGCATGTACAGCAATTGGCTTATTAAGCAGTTTAGCTAACTCCAGCTGTCTTACAAAGATCTCTCTTTGCAAGGCACGTACACCAAGATCTTTCTCCCAATAATAATCCAGTCCCATTTCTCCTAATACACTGACTTCTTTTAAAGATGCTGTTTTCACAAACTGTTCCCATCCTGCATCTGTCAGTTCTTTGACATCTTCTGGGAATACAGCACATGCGACTTGATATCTTTCTGGATCTTTGCAAGCAAACTCAATTGCTCGCATTGTTTCATCATAGTGCAAGGTAATGATCAAAATACGATCAACACCATTTTCTTTATTTCTTTCCAGCATTTGATGAAAGTCATCTTGGAATTCCTCAGCCATGATATGGGCATGGGAATCTACATAGTGCAGCTGTGTCATCTTATTTACCAAGGCAGAATCTGCTGAAAATCTCATCCAACAGATCTTCTCTGCCAACCTTTCCTGTTATTTCTTTTAAAGCATTCCATGCTTTTTCAAGATCGATCGTAACAAGATCTAATTCCATACCATTTTCCAAGGCATGTACAGCATCCTGCATGGAACGTTCTGCAGATAATGCTAGACCGATCTGTCTTTCATTATTTAATGTATCTTCGTGCATAGCAGAAAGTTCGTTTTCGTACTTTTCTTCAATTGCTTGTACAAGTGGCTCAATGTCATGATTCATGGCAGAAATAGACAGATTATCCTGTACCTCTTTCTTATCTTTCTTGTTATAGACGATGATGCGTTCTTTCTCTTTTGTCATTTCGATCAGTTTTTCGTCTTCCTCTGTCAATGGCATAGAACCATCCAAGACTAGAATCACGAGTTGTGCTTTTTCTAAAGCTTCCATGGATTTACGAATACCGATCTGTTCGATAGCATTATCACTTTCTCTAATACCTGCTGTATCGATCAGGTTTAAAGTGATATCATGCAATCTTACTTTACCTTCTACAAGATCTCTTGTTGTACCTGCTACATCCGTAACGATTGCTTTATCTTCTTCTAGTAAAGCATTCAACAAAGAGGACTTTCCTACATTTGGTCTTCCTAGGATCACCGTATCGATACCATCTTTTACAACAGCTGCAGCTCTTGCTTTATCTATCACATGCTGGATATCTACCAGCCACTGCTTAGCTTTCGGCAAGATTTCTGTTTCTGTTAACACATGTACATCATCATATTCTGGGTAATCAATATTAACTTCAATATTAGAAATGATCTGTGTCAGGTCTTCTTCTAATGGTTTCAGTATCTTAGCAACGGATCCCTTTAATGAATGAATGGCGCTTCTAGCATTATTACCATCTTTTGCAAAGATCAGATCATTTACACCTTCAGCTTGTGCAAGGTCCATCTTACCATTCAAGAAAGCCCGTTCTGTAAATTCACCTCTGTTTGCTAACCGAGCACCTTGTCCAAGTACCAAGGACAATATCCTTCTTGTCAGGTATACACCACCATGGCATGACATTTCGATAACATCTTCACCTGTATAGGAATGCGGTCCGCAGAATACCGATACCAGCACCTCATCTACTGGTTCTCCATTCTCTTTTACGGTGCCGTACTTAATGGAATATCCAGGCACTTCACTGAGATCCTTCTGGATCATTCTAGACGCAATAGAAATAGCGTCTGGTCCGCTGATACGGATCATAGAAACAGCACCCATAGCATTTGCTGTGGAAATTGCTGCAATGGTATCTGTAAACATAGCCATACCCCTTCCTTCTCTCTGTATTTTACTACAAATATACCTTATACTCCCTTTTCTCTTCTCATACGTATAGGATTGCCCTACACTGTACTTATGGAATATACAAAAGGTTTAAAAGATACGATCGTAAAAGCACTGCATGCGGTCGGTTATACAACGTTTAAAGCAGTACAAGAGAAGTGCATCCCACTTCTTTTAGAGGGAAAACAGGTTGCTGTACAAGCTGAAACAGGTTCTGGTAAAACAGCTGCGTATCTTGTACCAGCATTGCAAGAAATCGATGATACATGTTCTGATACACAAGTCTTGATCATTGCTCCAACAAGAGAGTTAGCCATCCAGATTGGCGATACCGCAGCTAAATTATCTGCTTATACAAAGATACATAGTATTGTTTTGATAGGTGGCCTTGAAGTTCGCAAACAGATCAATGCTCTCAAGCATCGTCCGCATTTGTTAATTGGTACACCAGGCAGATTACTAGATCTCATCCAACAAGATGCCATTGATCTTTCTCATCTCAAAACAGTAGTCATGGATGAAGCAGATCAATTGATCTCTACTGGTCAACGAGAAGAAACAAACCAGATCCTGAAGTACTGTCATTGCCGCTATGCTTTATTCTCTGCTACTTTGACAGATGATGTACGTAAGTTTATTAAAGGTGACTATATCGATGTATTACTGCATGATGCAAATATCACCCAAAGAGTAGAACCATACTGGATCCAAACATCTAATAAGACAGAAGCGCTCTTAACACTTCTAAAACATACGAATATCTCTTCTTGTATCGTATTTGTAAATCACAAAAGTACAGCCTCTGAACTAGCTGTACTGCTTCACAAAAAGCATATCCTTGTCCATGCTTTCTCCTCTGCTTATGCTGAGAAGAAACGTATTGAGATTATGAAGGACTTCAAACAAGGTAATTACCGTGTATTGATTGCAACAGATGCAGCTGCAAGAGGTCTAGATATTACTGGCATTTCTCATATCATTCACTATGACCTTCCTATTGATAAAGAAACATTTGTACATAGATCCGGCCGTACTGGTCATCAAGAAGAATCTGGTATTACGATCACTATTCTGAATGATGAAGACCTACAGACAACACTTGGTCATATGATCTTTACTTCGTATCAAAGGTATATTTGGGATAAAGACACTTCCTATGATCTCTCTACCCCTTTGATCAAGCACAAAGAAAAAAGACCTAAGACATTTTCGTTGACCATTTATGCAGGCAGAAAAGATAAGATCAGACCTAAAGATGTGATAGGTGCTCTATGTACCATGATACCTTTTGAAAAGATCGGTCCATTAGAAATCCAAGATACTTATAGTACCGTTGTACTTTCTGAACTTCCTGAAACAAAGCTTGATCGCATACGTATAAAAGGAAAGGATAGAAAAGTCGTTATACGAAAAGACAGATAATCGAGTAGGAGAAATCCCCCGTTTCCGAGGAATTTCAACCTCTCACACCACACTGCGTACGGTTCCATATACGGCGGTTCAATCAACTTAACAATCTATACACTTTTCAGTGTATCAATCTAACATAGAGACTAAACTGAATTGAGATAATCTCGTATTTGTTATTGCTTGATGCACATCACCTGTGTGGCAGACGCGTGCATATCCCTTTGCATATGCTATCCTCCACGCCGCTATCTCGGCACCCAAAGCTTCATTAAATTCTTCGTACAATTTTTGGTGTCTTCCAGTGTTGAAGTGAACCCCCAAAAGTTGGACAAAACAAATGGACAACGAATGTATTCAAATTTTGTACAGTTGCAAGTAAGGTATATCTATTTCAAATCTTAGATACCTATACACATGAGATCATATCTTTCAGCTTATGGAATCTATTGCGAAATATATTGAGTATTACAACACACAATGCATACAAACCAGATTAAAAGGCCTGACTCCTTGCCAAACAAGAAATCAAGCCTTACAATTCGCATAAACTTTTGTCCTAAATTGGGAATCACTACACTGTAAATACAGGAAACATCCATTCTTTCTTCTATGCAGGCTGTTGATATATGAGATAGCTCTTAGATAGCTCCTAATTCTTTTAACGTACCTGTTCCATCTGTTTCTACATGATTTAAGATCATTCCTGGGTTTTTGTGTTGGAGGAATGCTGCAAGTCTTTGGGCCTGCAGTAAGTTATCTGCCATGATAACGATCTTTTCTTCATTGCGTTCTAGTGTGATCTCTTGTTGATCCTTTGGACACGCTTTGACAGACATTGTTGTAAAACCTGTTGTTTTATATTCTTTGATCTTGAGTTTGGTATCACACAGTAAAGCTTTATCTTCGAGGAAAAAAGACTTTCCTATCATGGCACCTTCGTTGTAGTATGAATCGATCTTTAGAATACCTTTTAACTGAGAACTGATCTTGTATTTCTTGTACTGCACCAATAGCAAGATGAGGATCAATGCAATGCTGGATATGATTCCGCATGTGTAGATGATCTTGTTGCCAGTTTGGAATGTGAAGAATGCAAAGATAAATACAAGAATTGCACTAAGTGTCATTGGAATAGAATAGCGTAATGTAATACATGATTTATAATATCTTTTTACCATAAATATACCTCTTTATTATCTTAGCTGATTTTGTGGTGTGATAGCGTAAAATATTTTGTGTAAATTCGCTTTTCTGTAATAGTAGAAAAAAAGGTATATCCTTAGTAAAATTAGTTCAACTAAAAACAATTTACGAAAGGAATATACCCATGAACTATTTTACTACATCTTTAATGAAAAGCCTATTTTCTAATGACAACAATCTTCCAGCTGAAAAATGCAAGAGATATTGCGTAACTTTTCCGACTTTTTTTACGTACGGGAAA
>CAUWCC010000052.1:0-11308 GCA_963556805.1 uncultured Bulleidia sp.
TTGCCTAATTTATTGCAATAGATCTCTTGCATTGAGTTTTGCAATTCAACTTTTTTTACTTTTTTATCATTTTTCGCTTTACTTTAAGTAATTCACATGGTATTCTTTAGAAGTACTCAGCGATTGAGTAACACTAAATATCAACTTGCAGGAATACCCAAGCGGTTGAAGGGGCAGGCTTGGAAAGCTTGTAGATCGGTAACACGGTGCCAGGGTTCAAATCCCTGTTCCTGCGCCATAAAGCGATATCCTAAGATATCGCTTTTTTTCTGTTTATCCGCCTTTTTTTAGAGTATCCTAGAAGTATGCAGAATAAACAAAGAAAAAGAAAATGGTATAAGTTAGATAACGCCGCCATTATGATACCCGCTACAACAAGAGGTTCCTCTACACGTGTTTTCCGTCTTGTATGTGAGTTAAAGGAAACTATCGATCCCCATTTACTGCAAGAGGCACTTCTTCAAACGATCAAGGAATTTCCTCATCTCAATGTTGTGCTGAGAAAAGGCATGTTCTGGTATTACTTAGATAGTACAGACCTCATCCCACAAGTCAGTAAAGATGACCTTCCTGCTTGTGCACCTCTTTATGAAGCAGGAAGAAGAACATTACTATACCGTGTGACGTATCTTCACCACCGCATTAACCTAGAAATGTATCATGTGTTAGCAGATGGTACAGGTGCTTTTATCTTCTTCCGAAGGATGCTCGTGCATTACTTGGAAGCCAAATATGGGATCGAAACAAAAGAAAACATTGAGATCAGTTCTTTAGAAGAAAAGACAGATGATGCTTTCCGTAGATTCTATGAACCAAAGAAGATTAAAAGACAGATCCACGCACTCAAGCGTATTCAAGCATTCAAAGTAAAAGGTGAACCAGATGAAAACTTTGAAGATCATCTGTTGGAACTGCACGTATCTGCTAAGGCATTCATTAAGCTTGCAAGAGAGCATTATGTAACAGCTGGCATACTATGTGCTTCTATGTATATCCAAGCTTTATTGTCGTTGATGTCCCAACAAGACAAAAACAAACAGATCGTAATCAGTGTTCCTGTTAATCTCAGGCAATACTTCCCAAGTGCTACTACAAGAAACTTCTTCGGCACGATCTCGATCTGCTATGATCCTCATCACTATGATGGTACATTAACTTCCATCATCCCTGATGTTACAGCAAGTTTTAAGGAAAATCTAAAGGAAGAAAATCTCAAAGAAGCCATGAATACGTTAGCAGCTTTGGAATACTCACCTTTACTGCGCATCATCCCTTTAGCTGTAAAAGATCCTGTGATTGGTCGGTTTGCTAAGTTAGCTGATCACAGTGTCAGTGGCACAGTTTCCAACCTCGGCCGCATTACGATGCCAAAAGAAACAGTACCATATATCCAATCTTTTGCTGCATACATGTCTAAACCAGATTCCCAGCTTTGTGTATGTTCTTTCGAAGACGAAATGATCTTCGGCTATTGTGATGGCTGCACCGATCATAAAGTAATGCTGGAATTTGCAAGAATCTTGACAAGGAATGGTCTGCAGGTAGAACTTGCATCGAATGATATGAACAAGGAGGAATCATGCAATATTGTAAAAAATGCGGCATAGAGATACGCGGTAATAAACAATGTTGTCCATTATGTAAAGGTGAATTGACAGGCACCCCAGAAAGGGATGTCTTTCCTGTCATACAAAGACATGGTATGTCACGTTCTAATGTATGGAAACTAGCCGTCTTTATCTGTGTTGCGTATGAAGTAATACTAGGTTGTCTTTTGTTATTATGGCCGATGCATTGGATCCCTCTAGCTATGTTAATGGGTTTCTTAACACTCATTGGAGGTCTTTTGATCCTTTACTATCGTCATAACGCGATCAAAGTTGCCACATATGGCACATATGCCTTTATGGGCATCGCCTGTATTTTCGCATATGCCACAGGGCGATTCGGATATTTCACAGCTTGGGTCATGCCTGTTTGCTTTACCGCTTTAATACCAGCTTCTTTACTCATCAACCGCATCTCTCACCTATATTTAGAAGACCACATGATATATCTAGCGTATGACATCGTTCTCTCCTTCATACAGATCATATTTGTACTGAATGGACAAAACCCCTTCCCTGCTCCAGCTGTTCTCTCTATGGGATTTATGGTTATCTTTGGAGCGGCTTTGATCATCTTTAGATCCCACGAATTAAAACGAGCAGGATCTAAGTACTTTCATATTTAAAGGTAATATAACGTGTACGATAAACAAGCATTCAAACATGGCCTATATGAATTTGAAAACAGGTTCAATGAACGTACAAAAGACTTCATTGACCGTACTGCCGATGTATTAGATGAACGCATTTCTGCTAAGATGGAAGGTTCTTCTCTAGAAGCACCGATCTTGACGGGTGAGCCGAAGGAATACACTTGGTACCGCATACCAATAAAAGATGGTATGGCAGCGGATGGCACTCCTTATCACATCTACCTGCGTACAGGCACAGTTTCCAAACTATGCTTATTCTTTTCCGGTGGCGGTTTAGCTTGGAATGACTTTACCGCTTCCCATCCCACAACAGGTGGACCGCTCTTATCGAGACGTCCCAACTATTACTACAACAACCTACGTCCGGTCACACAATTATTGAACATTGGCGCCGGCATCATGGAAAACAGTGAACGAAACCCCTTCTATGACTGGAACTTTGTGGTCATCACCTATGCCACAGGTGACTTTCATATTGGAGAAAATGACTATGTATATGCAGATGAAGTAGGAAACGAACAAACCCTTCACTTCCATGGTTATGCAAACTTTCATGCTGCTTTATCATGCACCAAGCAATTCTTTCCTATGATCGAACAACTGCTCATAGGCGGAGATTCTGCTGGTGGCTTTGCAGTACCAGCCCTAGCAGAAGAAATTGCAGATGTTTACTACCCTGATTGTCATGATATCACCTTACTAACAGATGCTTCATTGCTATGTTATAACGATTGGCAGCACACGATCAAAGACTTATGGAAAGCAGATCCAGATAAATATACATGTATCGATCAGGATAACCTGACATATGTTTGGTATCGTAAATTACTAGAGAACAATCCTGGCAGGTTTCATTGTCTCTACTGCGGATCGATCCATGACTATGTATTATCTACTTACTATAACGATATCAATCATCGTATCTTTGCGACAGACGCTGAGGTACAGGACATCTTCCATACGCAATTGAGTCAAATGGTATATGACCTCATTGCCTTAGATCCATCCTTCCACTTCATGATCCACAATCTAAAAAAGCCTCTTACAAGAGGCACGATCCATACTGCTGTACGACGGATATGGTTCTACACACCAACCCAAGGTACAACAATCGCCACATGGCTTCATGAAGCCCTTAATGGTAATCCCATCAATGTTGGTCTAGAACTTCTAAAACCTCGTACTATGCTTTTAAATACACGATCAAAGCAAGAAGAGAAATAATAGCAGCAAAGAAAAACAATACACTATGCGAACGACGATCACACATGATGCCACTCACACCAGCAAAGATCAACACTCCAGCATTCATCATAGCTGCCATGATAATGATGTCCCTAGCACCTGTACATAAGCCAAACAATGCCCCAATCAGTAATGCTAATGCAAGACCCATTGCCAACATTGCTGTATAGCGGGCATTTTTTCTTGATGCCCGCATCTGCAGGAAAAAGAATCCCATCAACAATAGATCCACAATGATATTCACCAAAGGACAAAATAGTGTCATAAATCCCTCACTTTCTTCTTGATTCGATGAAATTGCGGTCGTAATACAATCTCATTCACACAGACCCCATGCCGTGCCTGCAGGACATAATCAACAGCTGCTGCTGTATCTTCCGCATCCAAACAACAACCTGCTGTTTCATCAGCTTCAAAATCAGCATGGCGATAAAGGTCACTCGCTGTCATATCCGGCAGAATCACGGCTACATTCATACCAAACTTTCTATTTTCCGCAAATAACGTTCTGCTGAAATGCAGCAACCCTGCTTTGCATGCTCCATATACAGCCGCATGAGTACTAGGCCCAAGTGCTGTTACAGAGTCAATATTTACAATGGTACCATGATTTTTACGCAATATACGAAGCAGCCTGCTACATAGTACCATCGGTACTTCTAGATCTATCTTGACCATCTCATGGATCTTTTCTGCACAGATCTCCTCATGCATACCGTAGTAAGCAGATCCAGCATTATTGATCAAAAGAGATACATCACAACAAGATATTTCATCCAATACACGCCTAACCTCTGCATCTACACACAAATCGCATACAAGTGGATGAAACAAGGAATGTTCTATCTCACATTTGCTGAAATCTCTACCGATCCCATATACTTCCCAGCCATCCCGCAAAAGATGACTAACGATCACTTTACCGATACCACTTGTAACTCCTGTCACCAAAGCACATTTCGTCATAATACCGCCTCCCGGAAGATCTTCTCGGCTGGGATCTTAGTAAGAAGTTTAGACATAACAGCATCCTCCATTTCTTGGATCAAGTCGTTTGGATAATGACAATATCCTTGATCTGTTACATAAGGATACTGTACTACAGCATCATCAGGAAATCTCTTACGCATATTCTTCATATAGGAAGCAGACATACGAAATGTTCCAATACTCACATCACGTATCTTAGACATATCTACTTCTTTCATTACCATATCTACCATATCTGTATAAATACGCACTGCATCTGGGACATACAACAAAGGATCAAAACAAAGACGCACTGGATGCCCTAATTCCATACAAGTCTTTACTGCATGTATACGAGCGGATAGAGATGGTGTTCCACGTTCCATCTCTTCGATCACCAGCTGTGGTGATAACGTAAATGCAGCAATAAATCTATCACAAGGAGAAAGTTTCTCCCATACGATCGTAGATGCACATTTGGTTCTTACTTCTACCGTCAGACCTTTCTGTTCGCAAGTAAGATCATGCCATTCCTTCGTCAATCCTGTACACCCTTCTAAAGCAAGTAGATCACTTTCATATGCTGCACACATATACATATCTCCCTCTTTCAGCATCTCTTTGATCTCCCCAAAGAAATCTTCCAGATTCACAAAGATCACGATATGTCCACCGGCATACATTCCTTTCAACCAGCAATACGCACAATCATAGACACAGTTCATCGCTGTACAGCAGTAATAAAACCGTTTTTCATTAAAGTTCTGACATACTGGTGCCCCGCGATAGATACGCTGTCCATGTTTAGCAGCTAAGATCAATGCCCGACTATCCTTTTGCAATGTAAAAGTCTGGCGTGTACGATCGAAGACATCTTGATAACGTTTGATTGGGATCACAACAGCATGGGGAAAACAGGAAAGTATCTGCTTTGTACGAACAAGATCTATGACCTCTTCTTCTACATATATATACGAAAATGCATCAGCGGCATAACTTCTTCTCAATTGCATCCAATACCTTCTTTCCTTCTTGACGATCCCGACATGGTAATACATGCTCTGCATATATCCATTGCAGCACCTCAGCCGCATCCATCCCCATACAACGACAATAGTGCATGATCTGATATAGGTGACGCTGCATTGCTGCACTAGCATGAAGATCTTTGCAAAGCTCATCTAGATTCCATTCTTCTTTCTCTTCATAACGGATCCGCTCAGCCATATGATGCATATATCGTAACGCCTCATCCGCATGCTTTGCGCCTAGTTCCCGCAAAGAAACAACAGGATGCTGCAAACTGCCATCATCACTAACAAAACGCAATACACATACTTGTTCCGTATAAAGAAACAACATACAAGCCTGCATGAAGGCACTGCTTTCCATATCATAAAGCAATGCAAGTCCATGGGGATCTGGTAATGTACATGTTGGTTCATATATCCGATCCATACTAGCAACAACAGCTTTAGGAAGCTCTGTTTTTGTTAAAAGATCCGGATATCCATCTCTTTGGGAAACAACATCATAAAGACGTGCACCTACATACAACGAAGATATCTTTGCGTTAGCGATCCCTGCCGCACTACCATACAATACAGCAATATCCCCTTTCTTTACATTCATCTTTGTACATACAGCACCAACAGCTGCTGCCATATGACTCATGCCGACACCAGTGATCGTCAAAAACATCTCATCATTTGCAAAACACTGCAAATATGCACATGCTTCGGTAGGCGTCATATTACCCGCTTTAATTAAACCAACCGCTTCTGCATATAACGGTACAAATATATAGATCATAGATCACACTCCACAAATATTGATTGTACGAGCAATCTTGCAAAAAGAAAAGTTTCTTGCAAAATACGTTTAGATATGATTTTATGTTGTAAAGATGAGAAGGAAGATGTACAAAACAGTATTAGAAAAAAAACGGTATCGTATTTGATACCGAGCGTTTCTACACCTTAGAAGAAGCCATTCATTGGAGTGAAATGCTGCGTTTTGAGGATAGGTATTTGATATCCATATACAAAGGGAAAGAAGTAGAACCATGTGTCCAATACATCTCTTATCGAGATTGGACATCACAAGAAGAAACATCTTCCAATTTATTCACTGCATTCAAGTAAAAAGCGAAGGACACCCTTCGCTTTTATCTATACTTAATCCTCAAATCCATCCCATACAGGTTTACCTGTATAGATCTTTGGTTCCTCTTCCCCACGCAATACACGCAAAGCAGATGATACCATAGATTCATGCTCAAACTCACCTGGATATGCCGTGATCGGTGCAATCCATTCTGTACCTTGCTTAATGGCATCTACTACACCAGGAATACGAAGAAGACCTCCAGTCAAAAGAATAGCATCCACTTTACCTTCCAAAGGTGCTGCCATCATGCAGATCCACTTATTGCACTGATACAGCATAGCATTCCAAACACGTGTATATGGCTGATCGCCTTTTCTTACATGATCATAATAAATATCAGCAGAATCCGATGTATGGAACCAAGAAGACAGACCACCTGCCTGAGAGCACAACTGACGAATATCCTCTACATCTTTATCAAAAAGATAGTCACGGATATCTGTAACAGCCATAGAACCCATTCTTGTTGGTGTGAATGGTCCTTCTCCGCCGCCAGCATCATTACCATCGATCATACGACCATGCTTATGTGCAGTGATGGAAATACCACCATCAATATGTCCAACGATCAAATTCAAATCTTCATACTTTTTACCAATAGAAGCAGCATATCTTCTTGCTGTTTCCTTTGCATTCAAAACATGTGCTGTCGCTCTGCGATAGATACCTTTTACACCAGTAATACGTGCTTCATCACACAACTCATCTACAACAGGCGGATCTACCATCAAAGCCGGACAGCCATAATGCTGCTGAAACTCATAAGCCATTTGAACACCAAGCATAGAGCTATGATAGAAATGACCCTTACAATCTCTTGTGTCCTGTACAAGACGCTCATCGATCTTATAACACCCGCTCTCACATGCATAACACGGACCACCTCTACCAACGACCGCATCGATATGATGCAGATCTACATTAGAATCCTTCAAGAACTGACGTACGACATGCATACGATAATTCAACTGATCATTGATAGAATCATACTTCAACAACTCTGCCGAGTCATGAAACACACTACGTGATAATACACAGTTGTCATTTTCAAACAATGCGATCTTTGTAGAAGTAGAACCCGGATTGATCACTAATACTTTATAAACTTTCTCATCCATTTCGCTTCACCTGATTTCCACCACGTATTATAAGCTATTCCAGATTATTTTCCTATCATCATTGGACACACATTATCATGCGTTGCTAACGCTGCCCCAGCAAGTTTTGTTCCCTGCAGGGCTGCTTCACACAATGAAGAACCTTGTACAAGAGAAGCCACAGCACCTGCAAAGAAAGCATCGCCACACCCAGTTGTATCGACCACTTCCACATCTGCACACGGAACATGTCCTGCTTCCTTAGCACTTACATATACCGCACCATAAGGACCATCCGTTATGATCAATTGCTGCAAATGCATCTCTTTTCTTTGTTGCGCAAGCACATCTATGAGTTCTATGCCATGCATTGACATAAAGTCTTTTTGAAACAAGATAGAGGCTTCTTCTTTGTTGCATACAAAACAAGCTGTCTTTTGGATCAGATCCATGCGTTGATTAGCAATTGTCATATTCGAAACTAATCCATATACAGGAACATCATACTTTTCAGCTAAATAAAATAATTGCTCTAATACAATTCTGTCAATATCAAGAGCACAAACAATGCCATCACATGAAGATGCAATAACATCTCCTAATTCTTTTAATACATGCCGTAATGGTTCTAGATTTGGTCTTTGCGAAATAGAAGAAACCACATCCCCATGTTCATCGAATACTGCCAGCCATTTTCCCAAGCCATCTTCGGTATATGTAATATGAGATACATCTGTACCGCATTGCTGTAAATGCGTTGCGATATCAGTGCTTGCGGCACTATGATCCAACACGGTCAAGAAGATAGGATGAATACCAACATGAGCCAAGTCTTCACACACATTACGTGCTACCCCGCCTGCTTTTTCTATGATATATCCAGCATTGCGGCCATCTTTGTTATAAGTCGTAAAAGAACAGCCTTTTAGATCTAACAGAGTAGATCCTGCTATCATGATCTTTTTCATCATATTCACCTGTCAAAAAGATCCTCATCACGAGGATCTAGTCTGCTAATTCTGCGATCTCATAGATCAACTGTTCTGTCTTTTCAAAACCAAGACATGGATCGGTAATAGAGAGACCGTATTCATTACCGGAAGAGGGCTGACAACCATCTTTGAGATAACTCTCGATCATCAATCCTTTTACAAGCTGATGCAGGTCTTTTGAAATATGACAAGAATGCATGACATCTTTAGCAATACGGATCTGTGCTAAATGATCTTTACCAGAGTTGGCGTGATTGCAATCCACGATCACAGCTGGATCCAAAAGACCAAGCTTGTCATACATAGCTTGTACATGCATCAGATCTTCATAGTGATAATTAGCCAAGTTATTACCAAACTTATCTTGATAACCACGCAGGATAACATGTGCCTGACGATTGCCTTCTGATTGTACCTCCCAACCACGATAGATAAACTTCTGCGGACTTTGGGCAGCTACAATTGCATTCATCATCACTTCCAGATCACCTGAAGTAGGATTCTTCATACCAGCTGGAATACCAACACCACTGGCTGTCATACGATGCATTTGATCTTCTACAGAACGTGCCCCGATCGCAACATATGACAATAAATCTGATAAATATGCATGATTTTCAGGATACAGCATCTCTTCTGCACATGTAAAACCTGTTTTACATACGACTTGTGTATGTAGGTGACGGATTGCAGTGATACCTGCGATCAGATCTTCACCTTTATGAGGATCCGGCTGATGCAGCATACCCTTATAACCAAGACCCTTTGTACGAGGTTTATTCGTATAGACACGCGGAATCATGAAGATCTTATCTTTTACTTTCTCCTGGACCTTTGCCAAACGATCCATATAGTCCAAAACAGCATCTTCACGATCGGCTGAACAAGGTCCAATGATCAAGATAAAACGATCATCCAATCCGCTCATAATAGCAGCAATCTCACGATCTCTTTCTTCCTTGATCTCACGAATACCTGCAGGCAAAGGATACATCTTCTTCAATTCCTCTGGTGTTGGTAATTCCTGTACTTTTTCCATGTATGCACTCATTTTTAATTCCTTCTACTTTCTAAGATCTATCCCGCAATTAGGACAGTAATTGGTGGTCACATTCATATGCATGCCACAATTTGGACATACATATCCATCTGCATCCTCCTGCCAAGTCATAAGACCCTTCTTACGCAGCATGTACTGCCTTCTTTCTTCTTTAGAAGCTTGTTCTAACGAATAAGATGATAAGCGATGATTCATTGCATAATACCGCTCAAAATCCTCACTTGTCCATAGCTTTGCATCACATTTTTTTTGATATGCAACATATTCTTGCTGCAGACACAAATACGCTGCTTCTTTCTCTTTTAAAATAGCAGGATCAGAACCATCTTTATACTGCAACATCTTCCAGTATACACTTCTCAACAAACTGTTTTTCAACATTTCTCTGTTTTCGGCTGTCATACCTTTCTTTTTTGCATTACGCTTAACAACAAGATCTTGTCCAACCATGATTCCAACGTAAGGAGGGATATACATATCCCAATCAGGGTGACGCATATAAAGAAGATCCGAAATCACTAAGTAATTGTAATCTCCATACCAGCTGAGTTTATTATCTGTCTTTAGATCTGCTAATGTGACTTTCAATTCATAACAACGAAACACTTCATCCGCATCCATCGTCATATAGTCCACGATCTCATCCCCATGTCCTTCATGTTTAAAGCCGATCGTCACTTCTTCACATCCGTATTCTCTCTTCTTACGACTTCTTTCTTCTAAAGATCTCTCCAGCATCTTTGTTTCTTCTGTCTTTGCCATCATATCTCCTATCCTAAGACTTTATATTTTTTTCTGATGCAGTGGTTTTATCACCATAGATGCATATAGATGTAATTTTCCGACATTGCTCTCTGCCTGTGCTTTCTGCCAATAAGCATCACAGATCTGACAAAACAAAGCAAAAGGTACAGCATATACAGCCGCATGGTTATGCAATGCATCATCGATCCCCTTACCTTGGGCAAGATCCCAGCATATCACTTCACAGCTTTTACAATGTCCTTTGCACTTCTCACCTGCCGACTTGATCTGCTTATAGACTTGTTCATTAAGAATATAGTCCGCATCAAAAACAATATATATCGTTTTTAGGCCACGTGTTTCCACCAGTATATTTCTCATCTCTCGCTGCATCCCGACACCTTGCAAACTCCATATCGTCCCCGTGAAATACCGAGCAAGTGTGACCGCTTTAAAGTGCCCTTCGGTCAATGCCAAGGTGAGGGGATCTCCTTGGAAGAAATCAATGGGGGAACCTGGGGAGGATCCACCTTCAAATAATTTACGGGCTGTCGGATTTTCATGGATCCATCCTGATGAAAACCACACATAACGACTCTCATTTGCATGTATCTCATCTCTTCTGACTTGAATTGCTTGGATCATGCCTTTAGCATCACGGATCGGAATACCGATTCCTTCTGGTGCAGCCATATCCAGCAAATGACTTTCTTTATGCATCCCGAATTTACAATCTAAATGCAACGCATCTCAAAAATAGAAAATGACTCAT
>CAUWCC010000053.1:0-11236 GCA_963556805.1 uncultured Bulleidia sp.
TTTTTTTCTACTATTACAGAAAAGCGAATTTACACAAAATATTTTACGCTATCGGCACTAAATAGCGACTAATAAAACACTTTTATGCATATAGATTACTATATTGATTGTAAACAATCAAAATTGCATAGGATCCATCGATTCCTATGCAATTTATCTGTTATCAGCTTTGCTTCTGAAGTACAATATTATCTTTTATCAGCTCAGATAATTTTGCCTTGAAGTTTGACTTCGTAATCATCGATTCATTACTTCCAAGTGAAAATACAGGAGGATATCCATCTTCACTTTTTATTACCTGAAGCACACTACTGAAATCTCCTTCTAGTTTTACGCTATATGGCAAAGGACCGACAAGTATTGCTGCATATCTAAAATTCCATTGATACTTTCTAAAATCTAATTTCGTAGCATCATCATACGCAAGATAAAATTCGAATCTGTTATTTTCAATGACAAACAAATTAGTGTTAGCAAGAATTTTCTTCCCTTCTGGAACATTTACAACAGCAAATTTGTATGGATAACCATTCTTAGTCATAACCAACGATCTATCTAAGATGCAATATTTTTCTTGGCTGGAGTCAATGTGACTTAAATATGGAAGTTTCTCATCAATATAGCCATCATGGATATTAGAAAGCGGCAGATATTGATAATCTGTAGGTGTATCAGAATTTATTTCGTCAAGATCCTTTGCTTTAAGCTGAGTCCCTCTAGAAATCTTCTTAATTACACTTTCAAATGGGACGCCATTATCGAATTGAATATCTTCTCCTACATATCTTGTAAAAGTTAAGTTGTAATCATTATCACGGAGTTTCTCCGTATTCACAGCCTTACTATATTCACTATCCTGCTTCATAGCATCCACGATATCCAAGATGTTCTGATTGCTTAATGTATTTAAGCGACGGCCTCTTTCGCAAAGTTTAGTTGCATCAATCATACGTACAGATTCATTACCATAACTGAATACAATCATTGCGGATGGAAGAGCTGTGTAGCTGAACATGTTAGATGGCAAAGAAATAACACATTCTACCAAACCTTTTTCTACAAAGTATTTTCTACATTCACTATATCTTTCGTTAGCAATCACTGCGTTATGTACGATTGCAACAGCTTTACCATTCTCTTTCAGCATAGAACAAAGCAATAAATTAAAGAGCCATTCTGATGAAAAAGATATCGGGTTTACGCCAACACTATCTTTAATATTGTTGTAAAACTTAACTGCTTCATCCATCTCTCTAGTTTTGATCCCCCAAGGATAATTTGAGAAGACTTTATCAAACATTGGAAGCGAACCTTCGTTTGCACACTTGAAGATATCCTCATTCGTAATATCCATATCTGTATGCAAGAGATTTCCTCTCATTTTAGAAACGGAACAACACTCGCTCATAGTGTCATATCCATGATAAGATGCTTTGTTTTCTTCTAATGCTGCATTAACCAAGAAATTACCGCAGCCACATCCCACATCTGCCACAGATTCACCTGGCTGAATATCAAGAATCTTCAATGCAAGCTTGCTAATACCAGCTGGTGTTGGTTCAAATCTAGAATGACGACTTTCACAAACTGTTTTCAATGCAGCAAGTTCAAAGTCTTCAGATGTATATTTAGAAACCATAGATAATAACTTTGAATATGTTGATTCATCCAGCTTATGCAACACATTATCAACAACATAACGGGAATCGAGATCTTCTTCGGAAAAAACCTCTTCTACAACATCATGCATATTAACATGCATTGGATCATCGCTAAGAGAGATCTTATAAAGCAAACAAGCAATTGCTGCATATTCACCCTCCTCTAAAGTATTCATGTTCGGCATATAAGAATTGATTTCACTTACGATCATTTCTGCCTTTCTGCTTTTTGTAAATAATTTTTTTGTCATAATAGACATTCTCCTTTCCTTCGGTTTTTTAAAACCAAATTTTGTGAATGCAAATATTTTTTATTTTTTGTATTATCGAACCAACCTTTATCGGCACTTATATCTACGTAGTTATGGTCCAATTAACTGAAAAAACACATTTCTTATAACAGATCTACATCCTATACTAAGACAAGAAATCCCTTATGCTTATCCAGAAGGAGCTGCATAATTGCATTTCATTTCTACCCCAAAGCATAATAAAAGAGAGGTCTCCCTCTCTTTATGTTTACTTCACTGCTTCTACTAGTTTCTTAACTAATTCTACATCTACTACATCATAATCCTTCTCATGTTCACCTGTGAGGTAAGCATAGGAGACATCATCTGTGTATGTTGTAGGGTCACAAGCATAGTTCTTACAAGAAGAATGTACTTGTGAGATACCAGTAGAATGTATCATTTCCATGGCATTACCAGCGTTCATACCACTTCCTGCTAAGATCTCGATCTGGTCACCATACTTCAACTGTAGTGCAGCAATGAGTTCTTTACCAGCCATTGCTTTTGCTTTCTGACCACTTGTTAATACACGGTCTACACCACACTGGATCATATGTTCCATAGCAGTAAATGGATCTGGGGTAACATCAAAAGCACGATGGAATACAGCTTCACCATGGTGCTTATGTACCAGTTCCACCATCTTCTTTGTTGTTTCTACATCTACAGAACCATCTTCATGAAGGAAACCAAAGGCAATGCCATCTGCTCCATTTTCAAGTAAGATCTCTGCATCTTCCAACATGATTGCTACATCCTCAGCATCATAGCAAAAACCTGCTGCACGTGGACGTACCATGCATATGACTTTCAAACCTGTTTCTTTCTTTACTCTACGTAAAGAAGCTAAGCTTGGTGTAAGACCACCAACACTTAGAGCACTATTCAACTCTACACGCTTGGCACCACCATGCCACGCTGCTAAGCAGTCTTGATAACTACCTGCACATACTTCGATCATTACCATATCCTTACTCTCCATTCGCTACACGCAGGATACTCAATGCATAGATCTTTGCATTTGTGATGAGATCCTTACGATCCATCCATTCATTTGGATTATGTCCAATCCCTTTCTGTCCTGGGAAACTTGGTCCAAACGGAACAATATTCGGCATGATCTTAGCATATGTACCACCTGTTGTTGTGACTGGTGTACCATCCATACCTGTTACAGCTTCATATGTATCCTGCAACGTCCTACACAAGAAGCAATCTTTCTCAAAACGAACCGGATCATAGTTTCCTGTACATTCTAAATGTACATGTTCTGGAAGTTTTTCTTCGATCTTATGCATGATTTCATCATTTGTAATAGTGGCAGGATAGCTCAATGTAAAGTTAAAAGCCAACTTGCCATCTACATCTGCCAATAACTTACCTCTCATTTGCATAACACCAAACTCAGGATCTTTAATATCCAGACCAAGTTTATTCGCATGATCATCACTTGTTAAAAGATATTCATTTACAAATGTATTAAATTCTTTTTGATGTTCATAAGAAGCACTTACCTGGTATGCACCTCTTCCTCTTTCCGCATATACAACTGGATATTTACAATCTGGAGTCCACCCCATGATCGGTGGCTTACGTACAGAAAGATAATGCTTCAGGTCAGCAAATCCTGTTTCTTCATTAGTACCAAACATGACCCATACTGGATGCTTGAGTTTGATACCTAATTCCTTAATGGCATACAAGGCATATAAACAAGAAAGAACTGGCCCCTTGTTATCTAAGATACCTCTAGCAAAGATCCTGCCATTTTCATCTTCATAAGCAGAGAAAGGCGGATGATTCCATCCATCACCTACTGGTACTACATCCAGATGACCCATAATACCTACATAGTCATCACCTTCCCCATACTTAGCAATACCTACGACATGATCTACATTCTCTGTTTCAAAACCAAGAGACTTTGCCAACTTCAATGTTTCTTCCAAAGCATTGTTTACACCTTCACCAAAAGGCATACCTTCCTTCGGTTCTGAACGAACAGAATCGATGTGAACGATAGACTTAATACCATCGATCATCTGATCAGAGATCTCATCTATTTTATGTAACAATTCTTCTTCCATATCTATTCCCTACTTACGAACCAATGGTGCAGTTCTTGTTCTCATGTAATCATCCATCCATTCCTTGGATGCGACTTCAAAGTAACGTTTATGATCTTTATCAAACTTTACAAGGTAAACGACAGGTTCTTCATTCTCATTTGCTACAGCAAAAGAGAATCCTTCGATATTTGTTGCAACACCCCATTCACCTTTATTATTCATAGCAATTAAAGACATGTCACCAGCCTTGCCTCTTCTCTTCTTGAGTTCAGCATCAAAGTGATCTACCGCAATATCACAAGCCTCCTGTGGTGTCTTTCCTTCCTTCATCAAACGAACGATCTCATAGGATACACATCCCTTCATGACATCTTCACCAAGACCTGTAGCACTTGCTCCACCTACTTCAGAATCAACATAGAAACCAGAACCAGATACAGGAGAATCACCCACACGACCAGCATGTTTCATAAACAAACCACTTGTACTTGTAGCAGCTGTCATATGACCTGTCTGATCCAAGCAGACCATACCTACTGTATCATGACCTGAATACGGCTTCAGTTCTGTATTTGTTGTTTCTACAACACGATTATGGTAATGGATCTTAGCACGTTCTGTTAACATATTCTTTCTCTCAAAACCATGACGATGTGCATACTTTTCCGCACCTGCTCCAACTAAGAAATTATTTACTGGTTCTTTAGACAAAGCACGTGCAATACTAACAGGATTCGCAAAATCCTTGATTGCTCCTACGGCACCTACATCCAGTGTTGTACCATCCATGAACGCAGCATCCAATTCTACTTCCATTTCTTCATTTGGAAGACCACCATATCCTACACTCTTATAGAATTCAAAATCCTCTACGGCACCTACTGCTGTTTCTACAGCATCACCAGCATCTTTGCCTTCTTTTAACATACGATCAGCTTCTGTAATACCTTCCAGAGCCATTCTCCATGTAGCAATAATACCAAACATAATTTTTATTCTCCTTTATGAAAACAAAAGAGATGGAAGAAATTCCCCCATCTCTTATTTCTTATTAGTGGAAACAAATTTCCTCTTTCAGATCACTCGTATCTTTTCCATCAGCCAATGCTTTCACAGTCTTACACATACCACGCAAAGCATCATTCAAGCCGATACCACCCTTCTTAGGTGTCTTTACGATCAGGAGGCGATCCTTAAACTGAGAGATCACTTCTTCATTTTCTTCAGACATTGCCGCAATTGCTGGAACATCAGTATTTTCATTGATACTCAAAGCAACATGAGCAGCCATATCAGCATAATCCGCAAAGTTAAAGCATGGACCACACATAACAGCATCTGGATGGATCTTATTCACCATCGCAGTTAATTTACGTACGACTTCATCATGGTTCTCTTTGTAGTAGCCATTACCACAATACAAACAAGCAACCACCTTTGCATCGATCTCTTTCAAGAACGGTTCCATCATAACAGCTGGCCCAACGGCTTCTTTCTTCAAAGCCAACGGTACCATCTTGTCATCCTTTGTACCAGCTCCAGCCTGGATCTGGTCATAAATCATAATAATCTTCAGCATAGGATCCTCCTTCGCTATTTATCAAAGATCATCGAATGAAATGTCATCGAGATTAATGTCGTCTTGTTCAGACTTACTTTCAGCCTTAGCTGCAGCTTCCTCTTCATCCTTCAAGTACTGCTTATCCATGATCTTAATGAATGGCATATACAGGAATACACCAAGGACCAAAAGACCAAGCTGGAACAAAGCACCTACCCAGTTCGTAGCCAACAGACCAGAAATGAAGATCGGTGTTGTCCAAGGAATGTTGATGCCGTTGCACGGCGGGAACAAACCTAGGCTCATTGCAAAGTAAGAGAGAACGATATTGATCGTAGGGATCAATACGAATGGAATCAAGATCGTCGGATTCAAGACGATAGGCAGACCAAATACGATCGGTTCATTGATACCGAAGATACCAGGAATAAATGCCAACTTGCCCAATTCACGAATACGCTTAGACTTGCAGAACAAGAGCATAGCGATCAACAAAGACAATGTAGAACCACAACCACCAAATGTTGCAAACAGATCCTGGAACTGACCAGAAATGATATGTGCACCATTTGCAATACTGAAGCCTGCAGCACCTACTTCACGATAGAGATTGAGATTCTCAAGAGACAATGTCTGCAGGATCGGGTTGAATACAGCACCAACAACGGAAGAACCATTGACACCGAAAAACCAGAAGATATGCAAGAAGATATACGCAATGATCATTGCACCCAATGTATCACCAATACCAAGCAATGGTGTTTGCAAGAATGTGAAGATGAACGTAAATGCATCTGTACCGCAAGCAACGAAGATAGTATTCACTACAAAGAAGAATGCCATTACGATACCAGCAGGGATCAATGCAGCAAATGACTGTACAACTGTAGGCGGAACACCAGCTGGCATCTTGATGACCCAGCCCTTCTTTTCAGCCCATGTATAGAGATGAACAGAAATGAATGCACACAGAATACCAACGAAGATACCCTTAGCACCTACCCAGCCGATATCAATAGCAGAGATCGTTGCCTTAACAGCTTCACCTGCCTCAACAACAGCACCACCTGCATCCAAAGCCTGCTTAATACCACCAGTAGCTGTAAACGGCATCAAGATGAACCAAGCCATCAAAGCAACAGCACCACCGAAGATACCATTAGCCTTCGGATTCAACTGCTTTGCAAATGAATAACCAATGCCCATTGTGGCAAAAATAGCCATGATAGAGAATGTAGCATCAGACTGCTTAGCCAACAAAGCCGCAATAGATACACCGCCGATCTTAGTAGCTTCGATAAAATCAATCCAAGCCGGGATCGGGAAATTCGCCAATAGCAAGAAAATCGAACCAACGATCAACAATGGTGTAGAAACAAGGAAACCATCACGAATTGAGATGAGATACTTGTTCTTACCGATTGATTCTGCTAATGGCATCAGCAGTTTTTCCAGTTTTTCCATCATAATAATTATCTATCCTCCTAAAGAAACACTGTAAAGACTTACTTTGCCTTCTTCATTTCAACAATAGCCTTCTTTAAGACCTTTTCACCATCCATAACGCCATAATCTGCCGCATCGATAACGAAGATCGGAATGCCAGTTTCCCCATACTTAGCAACCGTCGCCTCATACAAATACTTTACCTGCGGTCCCAGCAGAATGCAGTCAGGACGATCCTTCTCAATGATTTCTCCTAACTTACCGTGTGGGAAAGCCTTCACAGACACAGGCAACTTATGTGCATCTGCACAAGCCTGCATCTTACTTGCCAGCATACTTGTAGACATACCAGCACTGCAAAATAAATAAATTTTTTTCATGATAATTCCTCCTATGCTTTTATTATAAAGATTGTGTTAATAAATTTCTTGTTTCCACATTTCCTAAACTTAGGAAAACAATTGTAGGTCTCAAGAAATAAGTATCTTTATAGTATGTATTATATCAACACATCTCTACTTTCGTACCTGCAATATAATCATGGATCATTCTATGATTCTTCACACACATACACAAAAGACCACTTACAACTGTCACAATAATACCTTCCCACATCAAATAACCAGAGAAGTTCAATCCAGTAAACAGATCCAAAGCCTCTTTTAGAAGACCGCTTACATGGAACACAACACCCTCTAATACAAAGATACCAATGACCTCACGCACTAACAATGTACCAAGACCTGCTTTCTCACCATTTGTCTTTACGACCTTAAAGTGCATGATTCGCTTACCTACAGTTTGTCCTGGCAATATCTTCCAAGGTACGATCACAAAGTAGAAAACAGATGCTAGAAAACCTAATCCTACTGCGATTCCTGCCATGTTCATACCAAGCTTATCTGCGATAAGACCAAGACTTAGTTTTGATGCATTATCCATATCTTTTGTCTGCATCAACCACAACAACATGATCGGCAGATTCATACACAACGCACCCACAAACCAATCAATGAGATATGCCGTAAAGCGATGCATGTGATTCACATTACAAACTTCTTTCTTCTTTTGAGGTACACGTACCTCTTTCCCACTGCCTGTTGGCAACTTCTTACGATTTTTCTCACCCATTCTGACCTCCCGTAACCTGTTTCGCAAATTCATCATAGGTATTCACTTGCAAAAGTTTAGAAAACTTAGCCGAATCTGAAACGATCGTTGTCATCCAATCAAAGAATGTTCCCAGCATTTTATGATCTACATCCCGAATGGCCAACATGATCACTAGTTTTACATTAACACCACCCCATACGATTGGATCTTTCAAGATTGCAATAGATAAACATGAATTGAACGCTTCCATATTCATTGCATGCGGTAATGCAAACCCAAGTTCAAACGATGTAGCAGACAACTGTTCTCTTTGTAAAACACTATTGCAAAAAGATTCACTAACATACCCAGCCTTTTCCAGATCCATTGCCATCATCGAAATAATATCTTCATAAGAAGAAACTTCTACATTCGTATAAAAGAACTCTGGTCTGATCAAGTTCTTTATCACCGTCTCAAACTTCTCCCGATTCCTTGCCCGATCCATATTGCGCAATGTGAAGAAGATATTGTTTTCATCATCCGCATCAACGAACAATGAGATCTGCACTGTAGGGATATCTAAACGATGGATCAATGGTAATGTTGTCAAAATCAGATCCGGTGCCATATCCCGTACAACACTTTCTTCAAACATACTGATCTGACCAACGATCTCAATACGATCCGAGAAACGTAATTCTATCTTTTGCAGACATCTGCTGCTCAACACCCCATCCCCAGGACATACTAGCAGTACTTTGTATTTATCGTAACTACTGCACTTTTCATATGCACTACCGAAGTGTAAAGCCAAGAAACCAATCTCATCTTCCCCGATCGTACAACCGATCAAAGTTCCAAGCTTACGTCCCGCTCTTACACTCATATCAAAGATGAGCGGATACTTCTTCTTTACTTCCGACAGATATAGATTCTGTGCTTCTACACCTTGTTTCTTTCTCTCGATCAAGCTACGTATATGGTTTCTAAGACCTGTCTCTAGATCTGTATCTTTACGTAGATCGATATCATATGTTTGATAAATATCATCTATGATATCTCTCACGATATCTTCTATATCAAACTGCTGTCCATGGATCATGATCGTATTTTGAATATATGCTTCACTTTTTTTGCCCATCAATAAGATTGCCAACTGCTCTGCTTCTTCTTCTGTAAACAAGATATCGATCTTCTGTGACAAAGCATAATAGAATTCTACCGCGATCTTAAACTCTACACTCTTCTTTACACCTTGGTATTCTTTATCCCTGATCACATAATTTTGATGCATCATACGTTCTACCGAAACACCAATATGCATCAATAACATCGGCATCGCAGTTTCTCTTACATGGTATTTATACTTCTCCAAGATACGATCCAATTCCTGCTTTACTTTTAACAGATCAAAGTCTTTGTATAGATTGATCATGTTATTCAAATTCAAGAAGTTACCCTTCGTCTCCTCTGTCAACAAATCTTTATATAATCTTCGCTTAACCCCTTCACTGCCACTGAGATAGATCTTATTCTTTGAACGTTCTATCTTTAGATCATCGTAGGGTTCGAGGATCCTTCTGATCCTTTTTAAATCATTTTCTATCGTATAACCACTGATATATACCTGATCCTGCAGTTCGATCAAGTTCAACTCCTTCTTTTTAAAGAGAAGTTCTCGTATGATGTAGATGCACCTCTCTTCCGGTGTCTGCGGCACCATTCGTGAAAGATCGGTTGGTACACTATGCATCCCCGCCTGATTCACCCGATATCCATTCCTTAAACTCGACTCGATCACAGGTGATTCATATTCACTATTGATGCGTTCAATATCACTACGTACTGTACGATCAGAAACACCCGTCAATCCTGCAATTTCTTTACCTGTCATCCAGCGATTGACATTGTTTAGCAAAACAATGATCTTCTCCTGTCTCTTATTCAGCATACACCCCCTATTATGAAGTTTAGGGACTATGATCATCCCCTTTATCTTATTTCCTAGCCTTAGGAAATTGTACCTCTCATCTCTTCCTAATACTAGGAAAAAAACATAGACTGATGAAAAAACGTTCTTATCTATAATGAAAGCAGGTGAGGTATTATGAGTAGAACTTTACATAACTTAGAAAAGATCAAATCTGTACGTTTAATATTTTCTATTATCATGACGATTGCCAGCAGTTTCCTGCAGGTATTTGTCATCCAAACATTCATGAATCCATGTAATTTGTTGTCTAGTGGTTTTACAGGTGTAGCATTGTTGATCAACAAGATCACAGCACTTTTCGGCATCAACTTTTCTGTATCTATTGGCATCTTGTTATTAAACCTACCAGCTGCTCTATTAGCATATAAGAGTGTATCCAAACGTTTTACATTCCTCAGCTGTCTGCAGTTCGGTCTTACATCTTTGTTATTGAAGATCGTTAACTTCCAACCTATGTTCAATGATCTAACATTAAATGTATTGTTTGGAGGTTTCCTCTATGGTCTTAGTATCCTGCTGGCTTTAAAAGCAGATGGTTCTACAGGCGGTACAGACTTCATTGCTTTGTATGTATCCGACAAAATACATAAGAGTATTTGGGACTATGTATTTGTCTTCAACTGCATCGTTATTGTGATCTTTGGTTTCATCTTCGGCTGGAGTCATGCCGGCTGGTCTATTATCTTCCAGTTCATCTCTACACGTACGATCGATAGTTTCTATCAACGATATGCCCAAGTAACGATCGAAATTACGACCGACGATCCCGAACCGATCACACGTACATATATCGATCACTTCAAACATGGTATGAGTGTGATACGTGCTTATGGTGCCTATAGTCATAAACCAGTATATATTTGCAAAACAGTGATCAGTACATATGAAGAAGCAGATGTTGTGGATTGCATCAGATCAGTAAAACCAAATGCGATCATCAACTCCTACAAGACAAATCACTTCTATGGACGCTTCTATCAAAAACCGATCGAATAACATCTTGGAGAGAGCCTAAAAAATAGGTCTCCCTCTTTTTATCTCTGTAGTACCCCAATTTTAAGACAAAAATCCGGATTTGCACAGTGTTGGTAGCTGATGATACTATTAAATAGCCCAAT
>CAUWCC010000054.1:0-10602 GCA_963556805.1 uncultured Bulleidia sp.
TGTACACAGCCATGTACACTAAGCACAAAAGTCTAAAATTAGTTAATTAAGCCTTAAAAAGATTGCATCACTGCTTTTTGCGTTAGGTATGGTGTGCTCGACAGTACAAGTACCAGTTACACCAGTCTTTGCACAAGACAGTCTGCTTCAGATTGATGTAACAGGCAGCGGTACGGTGCTTGTTACGCAAGATGGCAAGACAAAAGAAGTAAAAGAAAAAGCAGAGATTGCAGGAACGGCAGGAGAAACGATCCATGTTGCAGCGAAAGCAGCAGATGGCAATCAGATCACTGCATTTGCCGTCTTTACTGATCAAGATCAGAAAGGCTTGGCTTTTGGTGACACGGCAGACAGAGAATGCGATGTAGAACTTGGAAAAGAGAAGTACATTGCCATTGATTTTGGTGTGACGGTGGATCAGCCGGCTTCTCAGGAGATCGTGGTAAGGGAATAACATCATGCGATCATTCTTAACGCTTTTACAGATAACGGTGTTGTTACAAGATTTATTCTCAAATAAATTAGTGTATTATTTTTTTCTCTTATGTATATGGTTTAAAACAAATATTGGGGAGTTACACGTTGATTTTGTGGATATGAATGTATCATTTTTATGTGGAATTACTATATTTAGTGTTTTTTTTCTCCGATAATGTATCTTAATTGAAATTAGTGTATAAAAATCAAAAGAAATTGTGTCTGGACTTCATTTTGAGAATGTAAGCGTTGTCAATATAATGACGTTGTAAAAAAACAGGAGGTATTCAGATGAATACAGAAGAAATTGCAATGAAACTTATTGCTCACTCTGGTGATGCAAGAACTTTAGCATTTAGAGCTTTACAGGCAGCTAAGAATCATAATTATGAAGAAGCTCAGCAGTTAATGGATGAAAGTGAAAAGGCATCCGTAGAAGCTCATCAGTCACAAACAGATTTGCTTGTTGCAGAAGCAAATGGTCAAAAGCCAGAAGTAAATGTATTGTTAGTACATTCTCAGGATTATTTAATGACAAGTATGTTAGCTCAGGAACTTATCACTGAAATGATTCAAATCTACAAGACAATTGATAATAAATAATTAAGGAGGAAAACAAAGATGAGAATTTTATTAGCATGTGGTGCTGGATTATCCACTAGTATCTTAATGAAGAAGATGGAAAAGTACTGTGCAAGTACAGGAGAAGAATTAAAGATTGATGCAGTTCCAATCAACACTGTTGAAGATTATCAGAATGATTATGACTGTATCTTAGTTGGACCTCAGGTCTCTTATCGTATTGATGAATTCAAGGGTAAGTTATCCATTCCTATTGAAGGTATTCCTTCTTTAGACTATGCAATTGGTAATGCCGACAACATTATGAAATTAGCACACAAGATCACTGGAAAATAATTTCGTGATTTAAAAGCTATAGGAGGAAGAGGAAGTGAATAGTAAGCTAGAACAGTTCGCAAATAGCGAGTTCATGAAAAAAGTGCAAAAGCTTAGCACGAAATTATCTCAAAGCCCTGCGTTTGGAACTATCAGCCAGGGTATGGGCGGCACAATGGGTCTTATCATGATCGGTGCTGTCATCCAGATCATCTGTGCAATTGGTGGAATGGCTTTTGGTTGGAAGCCAGGAGATCCTATCTATGATGCATTATATATGCCATATGAATTGACAATGGGTCTGTTAGGTTTATTCATGTCATTCACATTGGCATATAATTATGCAAAGCGTCTTGGTGTAAAAGCTCAGATTCAGTCTGGATTTACATCTATGGTCTGCTTTATCTTAGTTTGTTCTCCATTAGTTACACTAACAAATGATGCTGGTAAAACAGTAAGAGCCTTAAGTATTGGTTCCTTAGGTGCAAATGGCATCTTCTGTGCAATCATTATTGGACTTTTATCTGTTAGAATCACAAAGTTCGTAGTTGATCACAACTGGGTCATTCGTATGCCAGATGTTGTTCCAGAGGGTATCTTAAATAGTTTTAACTCTATTATCCCATCTGGTGTTAACATTATTTTCTGGTATGGTCTTGCATTAGTCATTTCCAGTTTCACAAATGGCACAATGACACTTGGAACATTAATCACAACAATTATTGCAACACCATTATCTTATCTTGTTAGCCCATTAGGCATGATTGTCATTGTAATCTTCTTCTGCTTAAGTTGGTTCTTTGGTATTCATGGTGGTAGCGTTGTCTTCACAGCCATTATGCCTATTTATATTGCAGCTTATGCAACAAACGCAGAACTTGCTGCTTCTGGTCAGCCATTAGTATTCAATCCTATCTTCTTATATGGATGTCTTACAATCTTAGGTGGTTCTGGTAATACATTACCTCTATGTATTATGGGCTTGAAGAGTAAGTCTAAGCAGATCAGTGCAGTTGCAAAAGCATCCTTAGTTCCAGGTTTGTTCAATATTAACGAACCAGCAATCTTTGGTTTCCCAATTATGTATAATCCAATTCTATTGATTCCATTTATTCTGAACTCACTTGTAGTTATGGGATTCATGTATGTTGGATTTAAGTTCAACTTAATGTCTTTACCACAGGTAATGATCATGACAACATTACCAGTTGGTATTCAGCAGTTTATGGCTACATTAGACTGGCGTAATATCATCTTCGTACTGTTGATGTTCCCGGTTGTATACCTGATCTACTATCCATTCTATAAAGTATACGAAAAGCAGTGCCTTGCTAAGGAAGCTGCTGAAGAAGCTGCTGAAGCAAATAACTAATCACAGAACAGGAGTCCCTTTTATCTGATGAGTAAAAGGGACTTCATTAATAATAGGAAAGGTAGGAAATAAATATGAAACATGAATTAGGTATTTCTGTTTATCCAGATTTAAAACCCTTAGATGAAATTGAAAAATATTTTGAGTTAGCTAGTAAGTATGGTGCATCTAGAGTATTTTCAAGTATGTTCTCTGTCGAAGGAACAAAAGAAGAAGTTCTAGAATACTTTAGAAATTTGATCGTAGCCGCACATAAAAATAACTTGAAAGTATCTTTGGATGTTAATCCAATGTGTTTTGAAAAAATGGGCGCAACACCAGAAGATCTGAGTGTCTTTAAGAGTATCGATGTAGATATTTTAAGAATGGATATGAGTTATGGACCTGAGTTAGATGCTAAGTTAGTATCAAATCCATACGATATTACAATCGAGTTCAATAATTCGCCAGTGATTGTAAAGGGATTGATGGATAAAGGAATTGATCCAAAGAAATTCTTGGTTTGCCATAATTTCTATCCACAGCGTTATACAGCTATGAAATGGGAAAAATTCGTTGCTAAGAATAAAGAACTGAAAGCTTGTTCTAGAGATTTAAGAATTGGAGCTTTTATCTCTTCTACAGCAGAAGGAACACATGGTGTATGGGGAGCTGCGTGTGGTTTACCAACAGTAGAAAGATTACGTATGTTACCAATTGATCTACAGACAAGACTGATGCTCGCTACAGGTGATGTAGATGATGTTCTAATCGGTAATGCATTCGCAAGTGAAGAAGAATTCCAAAGATTACATGATGTCTTAACAGATACTGAGATTAATAATACGAATTTTGATCCTACTTTAGATATGCTGATCAAACATGGTATTATCAGTTTAGATAGACCAGTAAAGCAGCTTCGTGTAACTTTGGATGAAGATGCTACAGAAAAGGAAAAAGAAGTATTATTTGATTTCTTCCCACACTTAGAAATGGGAGATAGTTCAGAATGGATCTGGCGTACAAGAATTTCTAGATTCAAGTATAGTCAGCCAAATGAAACAATCACACCACGTCATTATGATGATGAAATGTTCAAAGTTGGTGATGTAGTGATTGTAAATGATAATTATAAGCATTATGCAGGTGAGATTCAGATTGTAAAAATTCCTATTGTCAACGATGGAACTAGAAATCGTATCGGTCATTTAGATGATGATGAGTACCAGATGATGGAATTGATCAATGATGGTGATATTGTTAAGTTTTTAAAGAAGTAGGTGAAATACTATGAGTTTTCCAAAAGATTTTTTATGGGGCGCATCTAGCAGTAGTGCACAGGTAGAAGGCGGCTTTGATTGTGATGGAAAAGGACCTACAACTTGGGATGATGGGAATAAGAAAATCAATACGGGATGTTGTTCCTTTCGTTATGCTTCAGACTTCTATCATCATTACAAAGAAGATATTGCTCTGATGGCAGAAATGGGATTCAAAGTGTTCCGAATGAGTATTGCTTGGGCAAGAATCATTCCGGATGGGGATGGAGAAGTCAATTCGAAAGGTATTGCGTTTTATCATAATGTCTTCCAGGAACTACATAAGTATGGGATTGAACCTTTAGTAACGATCTATCATTTCGATCTTCCATCTGCTCTACAGGAAAAGTATGGTGGTTGGAAGAGCCGTAAGTGTGCAGAGGCCTATATACGTTACTGTAAGATCTTATTTGAGAACTTTAGAGATGAAGTACATTATTGGTTAACAAATAATGAATATAATGTCACGATCTATTATGGTGCTATTGATATGTTAACGGGTCAGCCAAATAATCAGAGTGACCTATATACTTCTGGACATATTCAGTTGGTTGCTATGGCACAGGCAATGCAGTTATGTCATGAGATGTGTCCAGGGGCTAAGATCGGACCTGCCCCAAATCTAGCGTCCTGCTATCCAGCTTCTAGTGATCCTAGAGATACGATCGCGGCAATGAACATGGAGGATCTTCGTAATAACATGTGGGTAGATCCACTTGTATTTGGTGAATATCCAAAGTCGATCGAGCAGTACTTTGCAACAAATGATATCCATATGGACATCCAGCCAGGAGATATGGAAATCCTAAAGAACGCAAAGCCAGACTTCATTGGTTTCAACTGTTATATGAATGAGACGATCGAACATCTAGATTACTATAAGATCGATTGGTCATCACTTGTTGGTTCGGACAATCGAAATATGAGCTATCTGACAAAATTGTCCGAGAAACCAGGGGTAGGTAAAGGTATTCCAAATCCTCACTTTGTGACAGGAGAAGATGGTCATCGTTTCGATCCATACTGCATCCGTGTGACAGCTAGAAAGTTATCTGACCGTTACCATTTACCATTGATCATTACCGAGAATGGTTATGGTAGACCAGATACATTAGAAGCAGATGGAACAGTCCATGACTCTTATCGAATCGAACATTTAAGAGGAATGATCGAAGAGATGTCGAAGGGTATCGATGAAGGCGCACTTTTGTTCGGTTATTGCCCATGGAGCGCAATGGATCTAGTCAGTACACGAGAAGGTATTTCTAAGAGATATGGGTTCATCTATGTAGATCGTGATGAAGACGATGAAAAAGCAAAGACAGCAGAGATGAAACGTTATCGTAAAGATAGTTTTTATTGGTATAAGAAAGTAATTGCATCAAACGGAAAGGAATTGGATTAAGTACTATGGGATTTCCAAAGAATTTTATGTGGGGCGGTGCCACTGCTGCAAATCAATGTGAAGGTGCTTGGAATGTTGACGGAAAAGGAATGTCAGTTTCGGACGCAACAACCGCAGGTACAGTATCTGAACCAAGATATACAACATATATTACAAAGGATGGTAAACCTGGAAAAGCAGTTATGTTCCAGGATCTTCCAGAAGGAGCACATAGAGCTGTTCTAGATGGTTATTATTATCCTTATCATGAAGGTATTGATTTTTATCATCATTACAAAGAAGATATTGCTCTATTTGCAGAAATGGGATTTAAGATTTTTAGAATGTCTATTTCTTGGTCACGTATTTTCCCAAAAGGAATTGAAAAAGAGCCAAATCGAGCAGGTATGGAATTCTATCGTAATGTTTTTAAGGAATTAAAAAAGTATGATATTGAACCTTTAGTTACTATTTTCCATTATGATCTACCAGTTTATCTGGAAGAAGATCTTGGTGGTTGGGAAAATCGTGAATTAATTGATCTGTTCGAGAAATATGCACGTGTATTATTTACAGAATACAAAGGCTTAGTTAAGTACTGGTTGACTTTCAATGAGATCAATAGTCCACTGTTGATTCGTAACTATGTACCTAACTATCCACACGATAAGGTAAAACATACATTCCAGATCTTACATCACCAGTTTGTTGCTAGTGCAAGAGCAGTAAGAGCAGCTCATGAGATCGATCCAGAAATGAAAGTTGGTGCTATGTTAGGTGGTGTATGTAGTTATCCATTAACATGTAATCCAGATGATGTACATGCTAACCAGAAACGTCAGCAGGATGATTTCTATTATTGCTGTGACACAATGGTTCATGGCGAATACCCTTACTATGCTAAGAGATTCTGGAAAGAATTTGATGCAGATATTCAGACTACAGAGCAGGATTTTGTAGATTTAAGAGAAGGAAAAGTTGATATGGTCACATTCTCTTACTATTCTACAGGTTGTACTACAGTCGATCCAAATGCTGAAAAAGCTAAGGGTAATTTCACAACAGGAGCTAAGAATCCATACTTACAGTATAGTGAGTGGGGATGGAGTATTGACGGTCAGGGACTCAGATATCTTTTAAATGAGTTATATGGTCGTTATCATCTTCCAATTATGGTAGTTGAAAATGGTCTTGGTGCGGTAGATACTCTTGAAGAAGATGGAACAATCCATGATCCATATAGAATTTCATATACAAGAGAACATGTCAAAGCAATGCGTGATGCTATTGAAGATGGTGTAGATCTTTTAGGATATACATATTGGGGTTGTATCGACTTAGTAAGTGCTTCTACAGGAGAAATGAAAAAGCGTTATGGCTTCATTTATGTAGATAAAAACAATGATGGATCAGGAACTCTAAAACGTTATAAGAAAGATTCTTTCTATTGGTATAAGAAAGTCATTGCAAGCAATGGCGAAGATATTGATTGAGAGAGAGAATGAATCATGAGGATGCTATCGATTGAGAGAGCATCCTTTTGTTGTAAAGTAAGATGCAATACAAATATAATAGTTGCATCCTATAAGAATTAAAGTGAGGAACGGAATGAAATTAAGCAAAGATATAGTTTTAGAGTATATGCAGAGTAAAGTTTTAGAACAACATTCCGATGATGTTGGGTTTACGACCCAAGAGCTTTCAGAAGCTTTATCTATGCAGCGATCCAATATAAGTAAAATTTTAAATGAATTAGTTAAAGAACATAGAGTAGCAAAAACAAATGGAAGACCTGTTTATTATTCCTTAATAAAAGAGTATGAGGAGTCTTGTTTTAGTGAAATGATCGGACATGATTCCAGTCTGAAACAATCGATTCAGCTTACCAAAGCAGCGTTATTGTATCCAGGTAATTCATTACCGATATTAATCACAGGACCGGATGGATCGGGAAAGAGCTTATTAGCTGAGTTGATCTATAAGTTTGCAAAAGAATCAAGAATGATTGCTAGGGACGCACCTTTTATTAAGGTGAACTGTCGTTATCTTATAGATGAAGAAGACGAAAAAATAAAAGAAATCTTCTTTAATAATCAAGAAGGAGCGATGGAAAAATCTCGTGGTGGAGTATTATTTGTGGATCATATAAATCGTTTGTCAAATGAAATACAGAGTAAGTTATTGAACTATATTGAAGCTGCACAGAATTCTTGTAGTAATGCAATTTTGGTATATTCTGTAGATGATTCCATTACACCAATGTACTTAAGTTTATATTCATCTAAATTTTCTATTGTTGTTGATCTGCCAGCTCTTTCGAAGCGCACTTTTAAAGAACGTTTTGAGATGATTCAATTCTTTTTTCAAAAGGAAGCACATTGTGTACATAAAAGTATAAAGATCAACTCGGAAGTTCTTCGTTGTTTATTACTCTATCCATGTCAATTGAATGTAAAGCAATTACGAAGAGATATACAGCTTGGATGTGCAAATGGATATGCGAGAAATTTTGGTAGTGAAGAAGCGCAGATAGAACTGTGTATTCATGATTTTCCAAATTATGTACGTAAAGGATTTTTAACTTATCGTAAATATAGAACCCAAATAGAACAGATCGTTCCGAATAATTATTTATATAGTTTTTCTGAACAAGAAACAAATGCTTGTGAAGTGGAGAACAGTGTTCCAGATACAAATAGTTATTATAATATGATTGATAGGAAAGCAGAAGAGCTTAAGAAACATGGTGTAGATGATGAGGACATCATGAAGCTCATTCATGAGAATCTAGATTATGATTTTCAACGTATTAATGAAGAAGTTGGACAAAAGAAGATAGATAAAGATATGATTTCAAAAATTGTTGATCAACCAATTATTCAACATGTTGACGAATTTTTGAAAGAAGCATCGATTCGTTTTGATCGCATTTATTCGAATTCTGTCTTTTTTGCATTGTGTTTACATTTATCCGCAATGATAGAACGAAAAGGCTCATCTCAGAATCTAACAAATGAACAGATTGTATCGACAATTAAAGAACATAATGATGAATATATTTTTTGTTCTAAATTTATCGATATGTTAGAAAAAGAATATAACTTAGAATTATCTATCAATGATGTTGTATTTTTAGCAATGTTCATCACTAAGGAACAGATTTCTGAAGAAGAAGGAAAACCAGTCGTTCTTGTAGCGATGCATGGAAATAGTACTGCTTCGAGTATTGTTGAAGTAGCGAATGCGCTTGTTGGGGATGGAAATATATATGCATTTGATCTGTCTCTTGAACAAGATATGCAGAAAGTATATGAAGATCTGAGTCAGACCATTGTGGAGATTCATCAAGGTAAAGGGGTTCTCATGTTATATGATATGGGTTCTTTCAAAACTATGGCAGAAATGATTCAGAACGAAACAGGCATTGAGATTAAGACCTTTTGCATTCCAGCAACTTTAATAGCATTAGATTGTTCTAGAAAAGCAAGTTGTCATCATTCCTTAGATGAGATATATGAGGAAGTTGTGAATTCTTATCAACAAATGTATCCAGAACTTGCGCAATCTTATCAGAAACAGGAAAAACCACAAGTTATTATTTCATTATGTATGACTGGTGAAGGGGCTGCGATTCAGATCAAAAAGTATATTGAGGAGCATGTTCATTTAGAGAATACAGAAATTATTCCATTATCTATTTCAGATCATGAATATCTTCTTAAAAAGGTAAATCAGATTCAGAAAAATCAAAAGATCGTATGTGTGATCGGTGCACAAGATCCAGGACTTTATGGAATTCCATTTATTCCAATCTCTAAGTTATTTGACATTTCACCAGATAAACTAGAACTATTATTATCTATTCATACAGCAGATGCGGTCATGTCTATTAACTATGATGCAATCTATGATTATCTTCAGGAACAGTTACCAGATTTTGATATTCCGTTATTAAAAGAGACATTACCAAAGTGTATTACACAGATAAAGAAAGTTGCTCATGGATTATCTTCGGATCAAGAAGTTGGTCTATTTATGCATATAGCTTGTTCGATCCATCGTATTCAGAACGATGAACAACCAATTAAAAATGGAAATGCAACGCAGATCATAATTAAAAATAAGAGACTATATAATAATATTCGTGATATTTTAAATCTTTTAGAAAAAGAGTTCTACATTCAATTCAATGATGACGAAATAGCTAATATAATACAATATATTAAGAAGTGCTAAAAAAAGTTAATATTCTCTATAGATAGAGGCTATCCCAAAAATTTAGGGGTTTACTTTAGGGGGCACTCTCAAAGTCAATGTCATAAGTGCTCCCCTAAAGTGATATTTATTCAAAGCAGGAACTGCATATGACGAACTTTTCTATTTTTAGGTTTAGATTCCTTGCATGATTCCTGGATATAGGTTTCGCCAAATTTACAAAATCCTGACAGTTTTTCTGGTTCTGCTGCCAACAACTGCTCCAAAAAGGTTAGAAATTTATGTCTATTGCGGAATACACATTGGATTGAAAGGTCTAATCTAGAAGCTGTTTAAGCAATAGGTACAATAATGTATCCAAACAGATCTCGATCAGTTGTTCTTTTTCAATCTTTGATCCTGCTGTAATCGTGTGGAAATCGTAAACAAACTTCTTACCACATTCTTTGCATTAGCATCTCTGCTTTCCATGTGCAAAGTCTTTTTTTGATCACCTTGCTTTCTTTCCACAACAAGGACATGAATCTGGACGAGTCTGTTTGATTTTGTCGTTCATCATAGCAAAATCAATAGCCTCTCTCAAACGAATTCTAGATATGCAGCAATACTTGTCGGTCCTTTGCCATATAGCGTAAAACTAGAAGGAGATTTCAGTAGTGTGCTTCAGGTAATAAAAAGTGAAGATGGATATCCTCCTGTATTTTCACTTGGAAGTAATGAATCGATGATTACGAAGTCAAACTTCAAGGCAAAATTATCTGAGCTGATAAAAGATAATATTGTACTTCAGAAGCAAAGCTGATAACAGATAAATTGCATAGGAATCGATGGATCCTATGCAATTTTGATTGTTTACAATCAATATAGTAATCTATATGCATAAAAGTGTTTTATTAGTCGCTATTTAGTGCCTAGCATAAATGATATAACTAAATAAGTGTAAAGGGAGATGTTGTATG
>CAUWCC010000055.1:0-10320 GCA_963556805.1 uncultured Bulleidia sp.
TAATTTCTACTTCGCCGCCTTCAAAGTGGAAATTAACTTTTCACTTCAGTTTTTTAAAAAAAAGTAAAAAAGTGTGTTGACGTTAAGAAATTACGATGTTATATTATGTGGGCACTCAGGTGAGTGACAAAGACAACAACACTTGGAGGTTTAGCTCAGTTGGGAGAGCATCTGCCTTACAAGCAGAGGGTCAGCGGTTCGAGCCCGTTAACCTCCACCATGTTTGCCGTCTTAGCTCAATTGGCAGAGCAATTGATTTGTAATCAATAGGTTGTAGGTTCGATTCCTATAGACGGCACCATTAAATTTGGAGACGTAGCGAAGTGGCTAAACGCGGCAGACTGTAAATCTGCTCCCTATGGGTTCGGTGGTTCGAAACCACCCGTCTCCACCATTTGTTAGATCAAGTGCCACAACAGGCACTTTAAATATTTATGGGCAGATTGGGGCATAGCCAAGTGGTAAGGCAAGGGACTTTGACTCCCTCATTCGTGAGTTCGAACCTCGCTGCCCCAGCCTAAATCACCACTTCTGTCTCGGTAGCTCAGGTGGTAGAGCAACTGACTTTTAATCAGTGGGTCGAGGGTTCGATTCCCTTCCGAGACACCATCTGATTTAATGCGAGTGTAGTTCAATGGTAGAACGGCAGCCTTCCAAGCTGCATACGTGAGTTCGATTCTCATCACTCGCTCTTAAATACATCCTGCTTCGGCGGGATTTTTTTGTTTACAAGATCTAAGAACACTGTGGGAAACATATGTTCTTAGCATTTCTACTGTGCACAACTGCTTTATGTAATGGTTTTTTGTGGGAAAATGGTATCCACTACATCTATTGTTGGTAAATAAGGCCTGACTCCTTGCCAAGCAAGAAATCAAGCCTTACAATCCGCATAAACTTTTGTCCCAAATTTTGGGATCACCACAAAATGGTTATGAAATGAACCCTTTTACATATTCTCTCAAATACTTAAATGGGAACGGTACGATTGTCAATTGTCCATTATGAACAAATGTTACATTCATCAGCGGTAACAATTTTTCAACACTGATTTTCGTTTTTGCCTTATCTGGAATCATTCATATATCAACACCATGTTAAAAAAGCAAAGTGGAAAACATGTGTTCCGACTGTTTCTACTGTGTGAAAGCTGTTAGTGACTTATTTATCCTGTGGAAAAGTGCTGTGTTTGCATTTACTTTGTCGAAAAAGACGGATGTTTCCATCCGTCTACATCATTTTCAACATCTCTGCAGCAGCCGCTTTACCATCATGAATTGCAGCAGCTACAGTCTTTGGTCCAAGGTATGCATCTCCGCATACAAATACATTTCCTTTATTTGTATGATGAGACTCCGTTTTTTCTAGAGAAAAGATAGATAGATCTACAGCTTGTCCGATAGCCGGCACCACCAGTTCACATGGCAGGATGTATTCACTACCTTCTGTTTCGATTGGTCTTGCTCTACCAGAAGAATCGGGTTCTCCTAAATGCATCTTGATACAAGAAGCAGATATGACTCTACCGTTTTCATCCAAGTTTAAACCTTTGATATTTTCCAAGAAAGCAAATTTGACACCTTCTTTTTTTGCATCTTCGATCTCATCCAGATTAGCCGGCATTTCTTTCTCAGTACGGCGATAAATGACTGTTACATCATGTAAGATCCTTTGCAAACTGCGAGCACAATCCATGGCAACATTACCACCGCCCCATACGATCGCACTCTTATACTTTTTTTTATAAGATCTTTCTGCTTGTTTAACATTCAAGTCATATAGAAGAGAAAGACCAGCAATGCATCCTTCACCAGAAAGACCATATGTATTTTCCTTTGCGGCACCAATTCCAACTAAGATCTGATCAAACTGTTCTTCTAACTGTGCAAAGGTGATATCTTTTCCTACTTCGCAAGAAAGATGGAAGATAACACCAGCTTCAGAAAGTTCTTTTTGAATGTTATCTAAATACTTTTTATCAAAACGATAAGAAGGAATACCAGAATACACAGCACCGCCTACATGGTTAAGCTGTTCATAGATTTCAACATGATAACCTGCTTGTAAAAGATCCACTGCTGCAGCAAGACAAGCAGGACCGGCACCGATCAAGGCACATGATCTGCCATTAGGTGTACCTGTTGTGATATGACGTTCACTATGGTCAGAAATATATCTTTCGATCATTTGGATCGATACTGGTTCCCCTTTGATACCACGTACACATTGTCCTTGACATTGTCTTGTGCAGTCACAAAGACGTGATGTCAATTCTGGGAAAGGATCAGCACTGTATAAGATATCTGCCGCGGCAGCAAGATCTCCATTCTTTATGGCCTTAATATAACTACAGATGTGATTGCCTGCAGGACATCCTGTTTCGCATAATGGTTTCAGGCAGGATAGACAATGGTTTGTCAATTCTGTGATCATCTTTTCTTTACGCTCCTTCTAATCTCTACATCTAATTCTTTCAACTGCTCATAGACACGTTCTCCCTCAGCCAATATATCCTGTTCACAGGGATCATGAGCAAATGCTTCTGCTAATGCGGCAGCATAATTTCGTTTATGTGCTTCATTGAGATCATGCCATGGGATATCAGAGGTATGTTGCATGATCTTACGATCAGCTTGGAGCATACCCTTCAAAATCCATACAGCGATCAAAGGATATCCAGGATATCCCTGCCAATATGATGCAGGATCATCTGATGCATATACCTTTCCTTGCCAACGTACTGTATACATTCTTTCATCATTAGAAGAATCTACTTCAGCATGGTCTTCATACATACGAACACGTTCATCCGCTACAGCTGTAAATGCTTCATACACTTTCTCAATGGGCGGCAATTTCTTTAACATAAGGATCTCCTTTCTTGCTATTAATCTGAATGATGCATATCTCGGGATCATTAAACAAACGCGGTATGTTATGTGCCGAACGGTTTACCCCGCGGCTGATCACAAATCGAGCCCTACCAAGGTCGTGGAGACCTTCGGTATAAGCTGGAAAGAAACCGGATTGCGGGGCGAAGATCCCTTTATGAAGAAAAGGAATACGCCATTGTCCGCCATGGGCATGTCCAGAGATGATGAGATCACAATCGATATGACGATATAGATCTATATAGCAATTTCGATGCGAAAGAAGTATACGATATTCGTTTGTTTTGAACAACGAACTCACTTCCTTGGCTGTCATATCTGGTGTATATCCCATGCAATGCAGACCACCAATCTCTACATGTTTCTGTTCTAGATAACATGTTTCATCTTCTAAGAAACATACTCCATACTTCTGCAACAATGACCGCCATATTTCCTTCTGACGGCTTGAACCACGTTTCTCATGATTACCCTCCACGTAATACATAGAACGCCCTCTAAGACCCCTTAAAAGAGCTTCTACAGCATCATCCTCCTGCAGTTCATCAAACAGATCACCCGGAAATACGATCACATCTGGATCTTCCCTTTCCACAACCTTCAATATCCTTCTCTGTTCTTTTCCAAACCAACAGGAATGCAAATCTGCGATCACCATCACTTTCACATCTACCTCAGCATCATCGATATGATAATGTGTCACATCCAACTTCCAAGGCAGTCCCAATCCCACCAAACAACAAATACCAAATATCCACATACCGCTATCTTATCACAATGAAAAAGACAGCACCTCAATGCTGTCTCAACATCGCTTTATCCAGCCACTTCCCCTTTGCTAAACGCAACAAGAAGATACAACCACGGAAACAAAGTTCCACAGCCATTGCGATCCAAACACCTTGCAATCCCATAACACCAGCTAATACGAATGATAACGTAATACGTACACCCCAAATACTAATCAAATTCATAATACCCGGAACAAAAGTATCTCCTGCTCCACGCAATGCCCCAGATGCTACGATTGAAGCCCCAAATAAAGGTTCTGCCAATAATTCAATACGCAATACCGATACACCCAAAGCCTGTACTGCTGCAACTGGTGTCAAGAAAGCAAATACCAACGGAGAGACAAAGAACATCACTGCCCCTGTCACCCCCATTATGACCATTCCCATGATCGTAGATAGCCACGCAAAGGAATGCGCATGTTCTTTCCTGCCGGCACCAATCGATTGTCCAACTAATGTGGTTGCGGCATTGGCAATACCATATCCTGGCATATAGCAAAGTGATTCTGCTGTTACAGCAAACGAATTTGCTGCAATAGCATTTGTTCCAAGAGGAGCTACGATCCTTGTAGAAAATACCTGCGCGCTCGTCATAGCCACCTGTTCCGCTGCCATCGGCAGACCAATCCTTACCGCTGCTTGCAATGTTTCTTTATGCAGCTTCCAGCTTCCTTTCTTTCTTAACGATAAGACCTGCGACTTCCAACAAGCATGGTATACCATCAAAAGCATCGCAACCAAAAACGATAACGCTGTGCCTAAAGCAGCTCCCATCACCCCAAGACCTGCTCCATATACCGTGAACGTCAAACCAAACAATGTCATACTTCTTGTTTCAAAGATCAAGAAGAAGTTGAAGATCACATCCATCACACACATCAACGCTGACAAAATACTAGGTGTCTTCATATTACCAATACACTGCAATGAATTCTGTGCCAAGAAATACAACATCCGCACAGGTATAAACGCAGCATATATCAGGAAATAATCACTCGCATCTGGACACAACGCACCTTCACCGCCTAATAGATGTGGTAACGGTCCTGATACCCATACCCCAACAAGACATAATAACAACGATATCACAAATGACACGATCAACCCTTGTCTCAAGATCGATCTAGCACCCTCATGCCGTTTTGCTCCTACCGCATGAGCAATCTGCACAGAGAATCCTGCCGCCGTCCCCATGATTACACCATTAAACAACCATGTACTAGAAGATACCAAACCGATCGAAGCACTTGCCGCAGCCCCAAGACTTCCTACCATAGCCGCATCGATATACTGCATGGCGATCTCTGAAATCTGTGCCAAAATACCAGGAATAGATAACTTCCAGACAACTGACATACTTTCCTTCAAAGAAAGCTTTCCTTCTTTTTGAATGGCCTCTGCCAAAATATTCTTCTCTTCCATATTTGGCATTATAAAGGATGGAAGCAGATTCCACCAAGCAAAAATAAAAACAGGATATACCTGTTTTTACTCACTTCTAATTTCTCCTGCTCTCTTTAAAGCACCCTTTGTTGCGATAGGTCCTGCGATTTCATAGAACAAAGTAGCACTCAAGATCACTGTCAAGATCTGATCACCATACTGCGGCAGCTGTGTGACTGCTAATGTAGCCATACCAATTGCCACACCAGCCTGTGGCATCAAAGCCCAACCAATACCTTTCTTAACAGCCGGTTCGCAATGACAAGCAGAAGCGGCCAAATAAGAACCAAAGTACTTTCCAGCAAAACGTACGATGATGTATACGACACCCAAAAGTCCAACTTTCGGTAAAGAACCAAGGTCAAGCTGGGCACCAGAGATAACAAAGAAAAGCATAAATAATGGATATGTCCAATCATCAATGAAGCCTAGTACACGTTCTGCATCATCTCTCATATTGACATATACCGCACCAAGAGCCATGCACATCAACAAAGAACTCAGTCCGAAACGATCTGAGATTGCAACTGAAAGGAAGATGGCCGCAATGCACAAGGACATTCTATTTGTATGACTCTTAAACCAACGGTGTGACAAAGCGATCAAGAAACCTAAAGCTGCACCAATACCTAATGCCAAAATGATCTGTCCAAGTGGTACAAGCAATGTATCCGTGACACTAAATTGTTGATGATTGGCAATACCCTGTGCGATCGATACTGAAATGGAGTAAGCGATCAAACCTGTTGCATCATCTGCAGCAACAACAGGTAATAACATATTTGTCAAAGGACCAGAAGCTTTATATTGTCTCACCACGAGCAATGTAGCAGCCGGAGCCGTACTTGCGGCTAAAGCACCAAGTACGATACACATAGCAGGATCAAATCCCAAAGCAAGAGTGATCACATCTACTAAGATGACAGCCCCCAAAGACTCACACATCGTAATGACCAAAGCTGTCTTACCGATTGCTTTGAGATCTGATAACTTAAACTGGTCACCGATTGAAAAAGCAATAAAACCAAGGGCCGTACTTGTGATCAACCCTAAAGAAGAAACCGTCTCATCCTTGAGTAAAGCAAATACACAAGGACCGATCAACACACCCGCGATCAAGTATGCTGTTACATTCGGAAGCTTTACGAGTCTTGTCAATCGCGTCATCAAAAGACCCGCAAACATAGCAATCGCAAGATAAAACAAAATCTCCATCTTACTTCGCTGCTACGCCTTCCCAACGTGTGATCGGCAGACAGAACATGACACCTGTATTAGGCAATTTCAAGTCACCACTCACTTCATGCACGATCTTAACTGCTGTCTCGATCTCCTCATCCTTCAAAGCGACCATGATCATCTTATTATGCGGACGATCTGGATTTACAAACTGACGCAGACCACCGAAGATAGACGGTGCATTCACACTATCCGCATTTACCGCTGCCAACATACCTTCACAATCCACGATTGTTGCACCATGAATACCAGCTTCCATCATCTTCTGCATGATAGGATTCACAGTATTCTCATGGTTTGTAATATGAACCAAAAGCTGCATTGTTACACCTCCTTAAATCTTGTCAATTATAGGACTGCATATATATGCGGTCAAGAAAAGCCCGACATGTCTAAAACATGTGTCGGAATCCTGATTTCCCTCTCTGTCATCTTTACATTTTTCATAAATAAATGTATAACATTCCTGTATGTATTAAGGATGTCACGCAAAAGACGCGGCATCCTTAATCTATTGTAGAGAGGAATTTCGTATATGGGTGGTTTCTTCAGTGCAGCTCTTAAAGAAGACTGCATCTTCGATCTGTTCTACGGAACTGACTATCATTCTCATCTCGGTACGAGAAGAGCAGGTATCGCTGTCTATAATAACGGCGGTTTCAAGCGTGCAATTCATAATATCGAGAATTCTCCGTTCCGTACAAAGTTCACGGATGACATTCAAGAACTCAGCGGCACGATGGGTATCGGCTGTATTTCTGACTATGACCCGCAGCCATTGGTCGTTCGTTCTCATCATGGACCTTATGCGATCGCATGTGTAGGTCGTGTCAATAATGCAAAAGAACTCGTGGAAGAGATCTTTGAAGATTCTCGTGCACATTTGATGGAAATGACAGGCGGCGAGATCAACAAGACAGAGTTGGTCGCTTCCTTGATCAACCAGAAAGACAATCTGATCGAAGGTATTCAGTTTGCTAGAGATCAAATTGATGGTTCTATGTCAATCATGTTGATGACACCGCAGGGCATCTATCTTGCTCGTGATAAGTATGGACGTACCCCAATTAGTGTAGGTAAGAAGGAGGAAGGTTATTGTGCTTCTTTCGAGTCTTATGCTTATCAGAAACTTGGTTATACTTTTGCTCATGAATTAGGACCTGGTGAGATTGATATCATGACCCCAGAGGGATGCTCGATCCTTGTACAACCAGGTGACAAGATGAAGATCTGCACATTCCTTTGGACATATTATGGTTATCCGCCGAGCATGTACGAGGGTGTTACTGTAGAAACAATGCGTTATAGATGTGGTCAGTACATGGCTGAAAGAGACTTCTTAACAAAGGATGACATTGACACAGTTGCAGGTGTACCAGATTCCGGTATTGCTCACGCTGTTGGTTATTCCAACGCTTCTGGTATTCCATACTCTCGTCCATTCATTAAGTACACACCAACATGGCCGCGCTCCTTCATGCCGACAATGCAAACAAAACGCAACCTCATCGCTAAGATGAAGCTTGTTCCGATTGAAGAGTTAATCGAAGGCAAGAGATTGCTTTTGATCGATGACTCTATCGTTAGAGGTACACAGCTGCGTGAAACAACAGAGTTCTTGTATGATAGAGGTTCTAAGGAAGTACATGTACGTCCTGCTTGTCCACCTATCATGTTCGGCTGTAAATACATTTCATTCTCCCGTTCTACATCTGATATGGAACTCATTGCACGTCAGATTGTAGCACAGGAAGAAGGCGAAAATGTCGATCGTACGATCTTGGATGATTATACAAATCCAGACAGTGATAGATATCACAAGATGGAAGAGATCATGTGCAAGAAGATGGGTTTCTCCTCTCTGCAGTTCAGCCGATTGGATGATACGATTAAAGCAACAGGTCTCCCTGCTGATAAACTCTGTACATACTGCTGGACAGGTAAAGAATAATACTTGGAGGATGTGCAAACATCCTCTTTTCTTATACCTAGATTCCAAACAAAAAGACCCGGTCACCCGAGTCTTATTTCTTTCACTTACGCATCAAGCTTGTTCTTGAGATCTTCGATATCCTTCTTCATATCCTCGATGATAGCCTTCTTTTCAGATGCTCTTCTTTCGAGGTCTCTGATACGATCAAAGTCTTCTGTCTGATAAACTCTCTCTTCGAGTTCTTCAACCTGCTCACGCATGTTCTTGATCTTCTCATCCTTCTGATCGATCAAAGTCTTGAATCTCTCCTGAGAATTTTCATGCTTTGCATTCCAGAATACATCCTTAGCAGCCTTGAACTCATCCCACAATCTGTCATTGTCATTCTTACCAGAATAGCCAATGCCCTTCCATTCAACATCCAACTGCTTCATGCGGTCTGTTGTTTCCTTGGAGTAATCCTTCTTATCAGCGATCTCCTTAGCTTCAGCAATGAGCTTCTTCTTAGCATCAATGCTTTCCTTTCTCTCAGAATCTCTCTTCTCGAAGAATTCCTTTCTCTCCTTGTAGAAGCTCTGACGGATACTATTAAACTGTGCCCACAACTCTTCATCTGCATCGTGACCAGCAGACTTAACAGCCTTCCAAGCATCCATGAGATCATTCATGACATTACCAACATTCTTATAACTTGTGATGTCAGTAGCAGCTTCCTTAGCCTTAGCAATTAGCTCTTCCTTCTTAGCCTTATTCTCAGCACGACTTGCATCCAAATTAGCAAAGTAATGCTCACGTGCTTCATCAAACTTCTTTCTAGCACTCTTGAAAGCATCCCACAAAGCATCGTCTTCGTCACCAGCTCTGCCGATTTCCTTCCACTGATCCATAAGATCACGGAACTTAGCCTGTGTGCTCTTCCATTCCTGACTATCACTCAAAGCCTCAGCCTGAGCAACGATCTCCTTCTTTGCTTCTGCATTCTTTGAAGCAGCCTCAGCAGCAGCCTTCATAGAAGAAGCAATTCTAGCAAACCACTCATCGTATTCCTTATCCTTAGCAGTATTCCAGCTTGCAATTGCAGCATACTCAGCCTGAAGCTCAGACAGATCGCCACCATTTTCAGCAACCTGAGCTGCACGCTTGCACAGATCCTGCTTCTTCTGAATATCGCTTTCCATATCCTCGAGAGCATGATCCCCATGATCGGTGCCATATTCAACGGCTCCACCCTCACTAGCCGGATGCTTCAGTGAGAACATTCTGTATCCGTCTTCCGCCTCGATACCAAACCACTCACCGTGTCCGTCTTCCTTACCAGCTGCCGGCATTACAGGATTACCGTTATCGTCTTTAGCTCCGTAAAGAACCGTAACAACCTTTCCTCCGAATGTCTTACGCTGTTTGATGGATACGTTTGCGTACTTTTCATCATATCCAGGCAATGCTTTCCAATCCATATTCTACCTCCCTTACGATATGAAACTGATTATACAGTTTAGAAACCCGGTCTTTGACCGATACTTACCAAGTCAATATTGTACATGATGCATACAAATATTTAAAGCAGTGAGCTCTAAATATCATGAAATTCATCTTCTTTTTATATCATTTATTCCATAATGTTAAATATTTGTTCAGCTCTGATAAATTTGTTATATAGGCATCTGCTTCAGCCATGATCTTGTCACGATCTTCATGATCAGAAAGATCTTCTACCGCACATACTTTAAATCCCGCTTCATGGGCACTATGGATTCCATGATAAGCATCTTCACAAACAATCACTTCATTCGTTTCTGCATGCATGATCTCTGCTCCCTTAAGATAGATATCCGGACTATTCTTATCCGTATGTTCTTCTTCACATACAAGCACAGCATCAAAGAAGGATGTTGTATGCAATCTTGTCATGGCCATTCCTTGCAATTCTCTATTACCACTTGTAGCCAACACCATACGTATATTTTTTTTGGGTCAAAACAGAAATCTGTTGATAAGCTGGTTAAGAAAGAGTTGAAAA
>CAUWCC010000056.1:0-10297 GCA_963556805.1 uncultured Bulleidia sp.
GCATCATGGTGAACTGTCGTATAGACAGGCTGCCAATTATGGACATGCTGAGGGGTGGCTGGTTGTTTTGCAGGGGCAGCCGGCTTTGTAGGGGCTTGTGCCTGTGGCTTTGTCTGCTCTGCTTGGGGCTTACTTTGGTTGGGCTTCTGCGGTTTTGGACTTACCTGTATAGGCTTTTCTTTGTCACCTGATTTTGAGCTTTCGGAGATCTTTGTCGGTGTGCTTTCTACCTTCTCCAGCTCCCCTGCTTTTATCTCATACGTTGCTTTCTTTTTCCCAACGTCATAAATCCCTGACTTTGTTTTTGCTCCAGGCAAGTCTACATCGATATAGACTTTTTTATTCTCTATCACGACACCCTTTGGCTCATCCTTTTCTCTCACCACGTACTGTCGTGCTTCTATATTCAGCATCAGCTCTTCTACTACACTTTGCAATATTTCTTTCTCTATTTCTTCTTTGGCTTCAATTACCAACACATAATCTTCTGCCTGCGCTGTTTCCCCTACTCCCGTTTTCTTTGCCCCTATTATTTTCTCAAGTTTCAGGTCAACTTTCTCTAGACAGCTCGCTTTGTGGAAGGTAAGGCTCTCATATTGCATCAGATCATCCACAGCAATTTCCTCTTTTTCTTCATCATAAGAAATAGAAATCTTCTCCTCATCTTTCTGTGAGAGCCAATTATGATTTCTCCCTTCTTTAAGATCTCCCTTCCACACCCCATCAGACAATTCAAAAGAGATCTCAGACACCACAAAAGAGTCAGATGAAACTTCTGCTAAAAAGAATGCTTCTTCTTTCTCAAAAACATCACTGCAAATCCATGGACCTTCTATACTACTTAATACTTCAGATCCAGCATCTTCTCCATTCTGACTAGTACAGCCTGATAACGAAAAGCAAACTGCAGATATAACAAGAAATACCCCTATGCGTCTCATGATCCTTACCCCCTATATTTCTCAACCCTAGAATATATCACGAAACCAAATGTACTTTAGGTTTCTTATATATCTAAGCAACAAAAAAATGCCTGGTTTATGTGCAGCCAGACATCTTTCTCAATCTAAATATTAATTTCTAAACACTTTAGCAGACTTATACAACAGCATGATCTTTCTCACCTGTACTACAAATTCAAGGCAGATATATACAAATGTAAAGATAAACGCAATATTGCCAGGTGCTGACAGTGTCAAAATAGAAGCAACGATTCCTAAGAAGAAAGAAGCAATATACCACTTCAATACTGAATTCCATTCCATTGCAACACTGCCTTCTGCTCGCTTAAAGACACTAACATGTCCCTGGAATTCTTGGATCTGCCCATACAACGCAACGACCATCACGCACAAAGACATAAGACCCATAACAGCAGGATCTGCCTGTGTACTTGTGATACCGATAGACAACTGTGCAGCAATAGCTATGAATTGTGCTAAAGCAGCAGAACGATATACATTCTCCATCTTGCTCATCTTAAACAAGCAGAATGCATATGCAGCAGAACTTACTAATGCTAAGATCGTACCTGCAATCATGACCCATGCTGGAAATGGCAGACCTTCCGTCGTCATGATCGCTGAGATCACTTCCGGAATGAACAGCAGGAACATAAACCACAGCCACTTACCTAAGAAATTTCTCTCATCCTCAAGTAACGCGCCAATATTTTTTTTCATAAACACACTCCTTTATCTACTAATCAGTATACCAGTATCCTACTCTCACTCAATATAATCCCTAAAGGAATGTCCCATTAGATCTACGATCATCTGCTTTGCTTCATCTACTGTCCATTTATCCGCATCAAATGTAAACTTACGGAAAATAAATGATAAACATTGGGCATAGTAAGAAGCTACTAGTTGATTGCTATACTGTGGCAGCATATTATCTTTTCTCTTCAAATCAAAGAAACGCGTTAATACATCTGCTAAATTACAAGTGATCATATCTTCAAAACTATTCTGTCCGATCACATAGTAACCTACTCGATAGAAAGCTCTTTCCTCCTTCATGACTGTCAAAACAGCAGAGAAGTATTCCTTAGGACCTCCTTTATAGAGCAGTTCTTCATTATTGAAAAAATCTCTATGTATGATCCAGTTCAGGCAATCATACTTATCATCAAAATAATTGTAGAAAGTAGCACGGATCACACCTGTCTCATCACAAATCTGCTTGATCGTGATCTTTTCAAACAACTTCTTCTTCATCAGCTCACGCAGATTCTCTGCTAAAGCTGTTTTCATCGTTCCTCTTCTAACATCCGGATTAGCCATTAGATACTCCCCATTAACAAAGCAATGCCAAGAATCGCCATCAAAGCACCACCTGTAACACAAATCACACGCTGATAACCTGCTCCAAGAGAATAACCGATCGAGAGAGCTAATACTGTAGTAAGGCAAGCAAATATACCTACGATCAGTAAACTCATCGGTAAAGATACACCAAGGAAAGAGAAACAAGCCCCAAGCAGAAGAGTATCAATATTTGTCAATACTGCCATTCTCAACATCTTCTTAGCACCAAATGTCTTATCTAACTTCTCTTCAAAATGATGGTGCAAGCTCTTTGTAACAAGCATGACACCAAGACTGAGAACGATCACACCAGCCACTAAAGCCTGGAGTCTAACATTCAAATCATCCTTCAAAGTCCAAGCAACACAATACGAAAGCAGTACAGCTACCAAAGATACAAAGGCATAGATCAAACCATAAATGCCTCTCTTTTTCCAAGTTAATTGCCGTAAGGTTGCACCAACCTGCATCATATATACGGCACCATCCAATGATACACCAAGCATCACCGCTATCATCTGTAACATTTCATTCCTCCCAAATACTTTACACTTTCATTTTATTTAAATATCAACTTCATTTGTATATACAAATCTATTGTACTGTACGTAAGAAAAAGAACCTGCTGGCACAGGTCCTGTTTCTGAAAATGAATTAAGGGAGGGAAAGAAATGAGTTTCTTTCTTGGAACACTTATACTATACAAATCTACAATGGAAGATTCATGCAAGAGTTGTGAAAGAATTGTGAAATATATCAAAACAAAAACACGGTTAATGGGATACCGTGTTGGGAAATACATAGCATATTGTTTGAGGGTGCACATGTATAAATATAGTACTACTAAAATCACAAAAGTATCAAAAGAGCAGCACTTTAGTTCTGTTTTTTCATAACTGCTATCACTGCAGCTGTAACTGCCATGAGTAGAATATATCCTCCGGGTAATGTCTTGACTCCTGTTTCAGGTGTATTTGGTCTTTCTTGTACAGATACATGGTTAGTAAAGATAAGTTCATCTGTTTTGTGAGAACTATGCTTGCTGGCAATCACCTGAGGTACTAAGGTATTATCCTTCTCATTTACAATATATACCGTAATGTCGTAGACTGAACGGTCATATGTATAATGCTCTTTCTCTGGTGTTGTCTGTTGCAATTGATAACGATATGTTCCAGCATGATCATATGTCAATGGGATCGTTATCTCTGCTTCTTTACCCGATAAGGAAAAAGAATATGGTTCTCCTCCATCCAATGCCCTCAACTCATATGTACAAGGTGAAGAGAGTGATTCTAAAGTTGTATCAAATGTTTGCTTTACTGTAAGCGGAACGACCACTTGGGATTCTTCCGCATTCACAGGTATGATTCCCAAAAGTATACATACCAGCATAAACAACAGCTTCTTCATCTTTTTCCTCCTTTCCATCTGCCAACCAACAAATACCGTCCATTGGTTGCTGTATCTACACATGTTGATAGTGTTACAAAACGATCATCCGGCTTTAATGTAACAGCCCTATATTGTATTGCTTTCTCCTTTAACCTTTGTAGATAGACATCTCTATCTTTTTCTGTTAGCAATATGTTATAAAGGATATCGTCATAGGCATCTGCTTGGGCAAATGCAAACCATTCAATATCATGCCACTGATCTAGGAAAAACATTTTACCCGCAGTATGTTCTTCCATGTAATCTGCATCCGCAAAACGATCCAGATCACTGAACATCGTACCTTTTTCCATATGATGACCATAGATGATACTGTTAAAATCCGTAAGATCTTTTTTATTCCTGCAGTCTAGAAACAAGCTTCCTGCTAGAGAGAAATTACCTTCTACATCGGTATTCACATATTTTGAATTGTTCTCCCCTTGTACAAGTGGAAGGTCGATATGTGTACCCTGTACTTGTAGCCAACCAAATACTTCAGGATTCAATTCTTGCAACTGTGTAAATGAAGTAGATGTATCTTCCTCTGGTCGATATGTTTCATATTGTTTTGCTGCTTGTGCATTGATATGCTGGGAATCCCAGATTCCATACATACCAAAGCACAAGATTGGCAAAAAGAAACAGACGATCACAACATCTACAACTTTATCGATAATTCGGATCGTCTTTTTCAACATATCACTGATTATGAGCGTGTTTCTTAACGATCAGTAATGCACCGAATGCTGCAACAGCAATACCAGCCATTATAATAAATGGCAGATTGTTCATAATGATACCTGTAACTGGTACTTCGTTATATGTGTTTACATATGTGACCTTGTTTGCATTCTCACCAACAAAATCACCGTGTTCTGAAGATACAAGGCTCTGCTCATCCTTAGCAGATACAGAAGGACGCTTTGTACCATTTGCTACAACTGTTACAGATGGTGTATAGCCATCCTTTACACCTGTTTCTGTAACTGTATATTTTGTACCAGCAGGGAGAGATTCAAATACAAGCTTTTCACCGTCTGCAAGCTGGAAAGATGTTGGTGTACCTGCTGTTACACTGACTGTTTGATCACCGATCTTACCTGTATATACTGGTGCATCTGTTGTCTCTGTAGAAGACTTTTCCAATGTGATCGTGAAGCCGAACTTCTTTGTCTTATCTGCTAAAGCACCTTCTGTTTTCTTTTCCACTTCCAAAGATGCATTCTTGCGGTATGTATTAGTAAACTTGATCGCTGCAGCCTTGTTTTCTGCTGTACCGTTTGTTGTATTCTTTTCAGCTGTTACCGTCTTGATATACAGTCCGCCTTTTGCTTTATTTGCAACCTGGACACGGATACGGTAATGATCCGTAGAATATGTCATACCAGTAAAGTCACCCTTTACTTCAGAAATGTCGTATTCATATTCCCCAGCATGTGTAAATGTACCAAACTGGATCTCAGCATTCTTAGATACTGTATATTTATTATTTGCCGCATTTCCCTTGGCATCAGTTGCAGAGAAAGTAATAGCACCGATCGTTGCTTCAGGAGCATCTGGTGTAACTTTTTGAATGTTGAAAGAAACAGTTGTATCCGGTATTGCTAAGCCTTCTGCAAATTCAAGATCTTTCGTCACATGGACCTGTACAGATGTTTCCCCTGCTGCTTCTCCAATTGTTGGAACTTTTGTTTCACTTGCAAATACTGGTGCTGTCATACTCATCATCAGCACACCTGTCATAACTAATTTTTTAATGTCTTTCATTTTTCTAACCTCTTTCTTTAAAAACCTCTACGTCTTATCAAGGTCATCACTAGACCCTTTATATCCTTTCTATGAATGACACCGTATATCCGGCTGTCTTTGGCACTGGTACGATCATCTCCCAACACAAAGTACTCATCTTCCTGCAATGTCAGCGGGAACTTTATGCCATCTTTAAATGGTAATGTTTCTGTATATATGTTTGGTTCTTGCTGGATATAACCATTGATCATCAAACCATCTGCTGTTATATCTACAACATCGCCAGGCATTGCAATAATGCGGCGAACACTTTTTTCCCCATCACGTTCCATTACAACTGCATCATTTGGATGATATGTCTCTTGCAAACGATAATAGACAGCAAGATCACCATCTTTAAAGGCTGGTGCCATTTCCATTCCTGTTACACGTTGTATGCCAAAGATAAACCCAAACATCACAAATATAATGCCCGCAAAGATAGCAATCTTGGCTAAGAGAAATACCACATCTTGCAATACGCCTTTATCTTTCATCGGCACCGCCTCTCTTATGTCTTAGTAGTAAAAGACCTGCTGATGATAGGGCGATCATCAGGAACATCATCATATGTGATGTTCGATCTATTCCCGTATCCGGTACATATTCTTTGTTATTCACGACCATAACTTCTTGGTCATGATCCAATGTTGTTTCTGCCAAAGCTGCTTGTCCGTTATAGGAAGTAAGATACCCTGCATGGTCTTCTGCATTTTCTACTACCGTATATTTCACCCCATACGGCAGATCTTTGATCGTAAAACTTTCTCCATGTTTCAGTTGTACTTCTGCTATACCATTTGTAAACGTAACAGTTTGTGGTGTCGTTTGCCCAGAAGCATCGATATGTGATCCTGTATATGTTCCAACTAAAGGATTTCCTTCTTTGTCCTTGCTATGGATTTCAAAACGGAATGCTTTGGTAAGATCTCCCATTTCCCCTGTCACTTGTTTATGAATGGTTAGATCTGGTCGTAACGTATTCACAAATGGGATCGTGATCGTATCGTTCTTCCTGACCATACCAGATGCTTGTTCAGAAGTGACATCATAGCCTTCACTGTCAAGTTCTTCGACATGGTAAACGATGTTGGCTGGAAGGTTGGTGATATTGACTGTTTCAGATGGATGCAATGTAAATTCACCTACACCATTTGTGAACGATACATCACCATACAAACCATTCACCGTGTTTGCACATACAGATACTCTAAAGCGAAACTCTTTCGTCTGATCATTTTCACCAATGACTTCTTTTGTGATCGCTAAGTTGCCTACTTCATCTGGTGTATAGCTGTACTGCATCGTTAATTTCTTTCCTGCTAAAACAACACCGCCCATATGTTGGAATGACTTTCCACCGACCTGAACATCCTCTGCTGGTGAATATTGTTTAAAAGCCTGTAAGTAAGGGATCGTTGCCGTGACCCGGAATGAGTCTCCAAGATGTGGATTATGATCAGAAACTAGTTCATATTCCTCATTACCATATACAAAATTCAAGTTATCACATAGAGCTGTTACACCAGGTGGTAGTTCCATGTAGTAAATACCATCATATTCCTCTGGTTCAATGATCCGTAACTTACCACTGTGCCACATACCGTCCTTTGGTTCATACCGGAAGTTTGTATCACCCACTAGACGGATCTCCTGTTCACTTGGTTCATAATTCAAAGTCTTGATGCGCTGTGCAGATTTGTACAATGTTCCAGCGAGTGTATTAATTTCCAAAGAAGATATGTCATTTCCTTCAATACCGAACTCATTCAACACATACCAAACAGCCAACTGTGTAGCATTATATGCCTGTTCTTCCGTAACATAGTAATCTGTGGAATAAAAGTCCGCAAAGTTGCGTAATGGCGTTTCCGTAGTCTCTGTTACCATACACCAAGCAGCTTTGTAGAACGGGAAAGCAACAATATCTTCATATGTAAGACCATTTGATGTTACTCCATCTGCTATTGCCAACTTCATAACATCTTGTATAAAACGACGTAATGGTGCCATATGAAGTTCATTATGTTTTCCATCTGGCTGCCAGTCTTTATAGACAAAATCATGATGCCCAAGATACGGAAAGGCTTTTACAAGAAGTTGGTCTGGAACTAGCATTCTATTGAATTCATCTTCTGTTGGCTCCTTCTTATGTGCGTAATCTACTATTTTATATAATCCACGTGAGTTGTATGGATAGCCTATGAACATGATATCTTCCAGCATTTCCATACAGCGATCATAATCTTCTTGTGACCTAAAATCATTTGGTGTGAGATACCCCTGATCATACAACGGTACCTCTGTATCTCCCATACCCTCTGTATGATGCGGCCATAACATCTTATTATTCATGCAGAACAAAACGATCTTCTTGTTAAACTCAGGATCATGAATATAGTGGATCCCGTTAGTAAATTCGATTGGCAGAGAACTAGATGATGTATGTACATCCGGCACCTGTTCTACAGATGGCTGTTCCTCTACAAGCGGTTGTGACACCTTCACTTCTTCTGTAGCAGTTTCTTCCTCCATATTTTGATCAAGTTCCGGCACCTCTTCAGGCACAGCTGTTTCCACTGGTCCTTCTGTTACATTTGGCTCTTGTGATACAACAGGCACTGCTGTCTCCTCTATCTGATCTACCACCCCCGTTTCCGGCTCTGGTGATATCTCAGGCATGACCGTTTCTATCGGTACATCACTTTCCTCGACCTGTTCCACTTCCTCACTTGGCAGCGTTTCCACTGCAAGTTCCTCCCCATCCTCTGCCATGACAGAAAATGGTGATATACATAACGCCAAAGCCAGGATCGTAACAAAGATGCTTAATTTTTTCCCCTTATGCTTCAGTGATCTCATTATCTTTCCTTTCTATGCAAAAACACAAAATGTGTGCAGGCAATATGGTAGCAAACTCCTCAAACAATATGTTCCCAAAAAAATAGCAGGATTTTTTAAGAAATTGGGAAATGGTGCATAAGTCTTGCAACAAATATTCAAGCAGTTCTACAATGAAGGTTGGCTTATATTTATGAGGTGCATCATGTTGTTCGATTATTTAGAGACAAATATTCAAAATGAATTACGTATATTAGCTGTGTTTCAAGCACAAAATCGCGTTTCTATACGATTTCTAAAAGAAGAATTAGATCTATCGCCGCCAACGATCCATGCTCTTATCGAAAAGATGAATGTAGAATTGCAAGATGCTGTCACGATCGAAAGATCTGACTCTTCCTATCTCTGGAAAAACCATGATCATTTTGATCTTCCTAGACTCGTACACCGTATCTGCAAAGACTCTATGATCCTGCATTGTTTAAAGTTTCTAATACTAAATCACGATCATGTTCCTTTCAGTAAGTTTACAGATGATGAATTTCTTACTAAATCCAGTTCCTATCGGATCCGTCATACATGCGAACTCTATTTACGAGATATAGGATTGTATTTAAAAAATAATCAAGTGTCTGGTCCAGAATATCGTGTTCGCTTTCTGATCGGTCTGCTCTATTCTCGTTATGGGATCTCGTGTTATGAAATGGATGATACAAGCCAGGCTGTCATTCAAGCATTTGTACTAGCTTCCAACCAAGCTGTGGATCATACATATTTAGACCATTGCAGCAGTGATTATGACTACTTTGCTTGTTTATTGGCGATGACTTGGAAACGCATTGACATTTCCATCCAGCCGATCCAATCTGCACAATTTGATAAATTAAAAGAACTTCATATATATCAATATCTACAGCAATTGACACATGAAATCCTAGAGAAACAACTGCATATCACCATTGATCCATGTAGTTTAGATTATATTTACCTTGTCTATTGCTGCACCAACAATTGCCTATTTGCGGATAAATGGACCCAGGCAGAACAAGAAAAACTCCATCAGATCATCTTTACAGAAGGAAGTTTTGCGGATTTAAAACAACGGTTTATACAACGATTCGGCAAAGCTATATCTTCCCATGCCTTTGAAGAAATGATGATCACATTCTATAAAAAATGTTTATTGGAATTGCAATGCATCATCCCGGACGAGAATTGTTATGTATATTCTAAACACAACAATATCAACCAAACGTTATACCATTCTATTTTAGATATCATGACTGACTGGACAGTCTGTGCAAAGAAAAAATACATGATCCGTACAGAGCATATCTTCTATATCACGATCCAAACTGCTTTTATCCTTGAACAATCTATGCCGCCAATCACTGTTTATGTTTGTGCCGATCGTCCATCAGAGCTAGAAGTTATGTCTTTATGCTTAAAGAGAAAGTTTTCTCAGGATAGAATTCATATCGTATCCTTGTTGATCAATACCTCTGATAAAGATGTTCTTTTAAAAAAGAGAGACTCTATTATCATATGTGAACACAAATTTAAGAACATTCTCAATGAGTGGCATATCGGCCAAGTGAATGATGTGATCTTAGTCAGTACAGAATTAAACAATGTCCAGCTTCATGAAATCTATGAAGCTGTCAAAGTTCATGAGAATGCTCGTTTCATGAAGTTTTTACAAACCACTCCTAAAAAATAGTGCAAAGAACCCCCTTACATTCATCTATCCAATGTTTTAGTACAAATCAAATATAAAATTTATTCATGTGATATTGCCCTCCATATCACACTATGTAATGTTTGGAACATAGTTTCCCAAAGAAAAAGCCGCATATGCGGTTTTTTCTTTTGGGTCAAAACAGAAATCTGTTGATAAGCTGGTTAAGAAAGAGTTGAAAACT
>CAUWCC010000057.1:0-9681 GCA_963556805.1 uncultured Bulleidia sp.
CATATGAAGTCTACTATTCAACTGTGTTGCAATTGGCTTGACAATTCGGGGCAAAAAGAAAAAACTCTGTATGCAACAGAGTCTAACGATCCTTCATTGATGTATGCTTGATGCTCTGCCATTTCTTCTTAAATTGGGCAAAAGCCTCTGCTTCACCTCGTTCTGCGATCATACGAAGCATTTCCTCAATCTCAGCAGCTGTCTTTGGATGCATATGATCTCCATCATGACGGGTCAGAAAATAGTTGAGAGCACTTGCATTTGTATAAGCATCTTTCTCATAAACATGACATGCTGCAACACGATCACATATACTTTCTAGAAGATAACGATAGGGCATAGGCTGCGGTCCCCAGATTCCATTGATTGTATCATACCAATATTCCCAATGGTGTTTATTACGACCTTTGTGATGAAGCCAGCCGAAGGAATATCCTTTGATGCTTTTCTCCTTCATATAAGGTGATTGAAAGCCTTGATAGTACTTAACACTCACAAAGAATTCAGCAGGTGAATATTTACTTAGATCATGCGTCAGTCCCTGATAATAGAGACCACATGCAAAACAGTTCTTCAATACCAACCAGCGATGTGTATTCACAGTATGTAGATGATGAAAGAATCTGTATGCAAGAGAATATGTTTTTGTTTGTTTGTTCATGACTACAATTCTAAAACGGGAAATAGAGGCAATCAACCTTTGTTTCTGAATTATATAGAAGAAAAGAACATATCCTGTTGATTCCTTAGGAAAGATTTGTGTAAAATAGTTGATTGCATGATAAAATGTGAAGCAGGAGACCTAATGATATGAATCGACATGAAGAAAGAAAAAACGCAATGATCACAGTATACCAATATCTTTTAACTGAAAGAGATTTGGATGAATTGATTGAAAATACATTTGATAGAGAAGAAAAGGATATCGATCCTTACTTCTTGCATGTTATCCATACAGCAGTAGACAACAAAGCAAGATTTGCTTCTTATATCAACGATGTTTTGACAGATTGGACATTTGATCGTCTTGGTATGATCGAGAAAGCGATTTTGTTGAATGGTTGTGCTGAATTTGAATTAAAAGAGATGAGTGCAGCAATCATCATCAACGAGTCTGTTGAGCTTGCTAAAGAGTTCTGTGATGAAGATGCTTATAAGCTCGTAAATCGTGTTTTGGATATTATATGATGGAACGGCAGGTCATAACGGTCACAACACTTGTCCGTTATTTGAAGGGCCAGTTAGAAAGCAATGGTATGCTACATGGGGTGTATGTTGAAGGTGAGATCTCCAATATGCGTCGCCCATACAGCGGACATTGGTATTTTTCTATAAAAGATGATCACTGCAGCCTTCCGTGCGTGATGTTTGCTAGTGCAAATAGAAATGTGAAGTTTCCTGTTCAAAATGGGAATAAAGTCATGGTGCGCGGCGATGTGACGGTCTATGAAAGTGAAGGCAGGATGCAGCTTCTTGTGTCTGCTATGCAGCCAAGCGGGATCGGTGCATTATATATGCAGCTGGAGGCTTTGAAGAGGAAACTAGCTGCAGAGGGATTGTTTGATGAAGCACATAAACAGTATCTACCGCCCTATCCGATGAACATTGCTGTTGTAACAGGAAATCATACCGCAGCACGTTCGGATGTTATGACCACATTGCAAAAATGCTGGCCGATTGCAGAAATACATGAATACCCATGTCCTGTACAAGGCAGTCAGGCTGCCGCATATATTGTTGAAGCTTTGCAAAAAGCAGATGAGGGTGGTCATGATCTGATTTTATTAGTACGCGGCGGCGGCAGTGTGGAAGATCTTTGGTGTTTCAATGATGAACAACTTGCTAGAACGATCTATCACTTGAAAACACCGATCGTTACAGGTGTTGGACATGAGACAGATACAACACTTGTTGATTATGTATCTGATCATAGAGCAAATACACCAACAGGGGCAGTGGAATTATCTGTTCCTGACCAAAGAGATGTACTGCATCATTTAGAAAATATACGTGCTAGGATGATACAGAACATGCAGTTGATCTTACATAAATGCAGAGCAGATCTGGAACAAGAGGCCTCTTGTTCTTATTTGCGTATGCCGGAAAAGATATTACAAGAATACATGTATCATCTGGATCACCTGCGGGATGTCTTGAAAGTCAGTGTGATGCAGCAACAAGCAAAAAAAGTAAGATTTGATGATCTCCATCATCGTCTATCTGCTGCGATCATGCAGAAGACTTCTGTTTTAAAAGCAGATCTAAAGGCGTTAGAAGGGGCTTTGATACGGTTTTATACACAACATCAAATCTCACAGCAAATGCATTTGGATATGCTAGAAAAAGATATGCAGCGGACAATGATGCATGTATTGGAGACAAGAAGAGGAAACCTGGAAAAGGAGATGCGTCTTTTGGATGCATATTCACCATTAAAAGTAATGGACAGGGGTTATAGTATAACAATGAAAGATAACAAGCCTGTACACTCCATAAAGGATTTGCAGAAAGGTGATCTTGTCACTTTGCAATTTCATGAAGGCAGTGCTGAGGCATTGATCAACAAAATAAATGAGCAGGAGGAGAAACATGGCTGCAGCAAAGAAAAAAACATTTGAAGAATCCATGACACGATTAGAAGAGATCGTGACACTGCTGGAGAATAATGACAGTTCTTTAGATGAAACTGTTAAGCTCTTTGAAGAAGGTATCGGTCTTGTTAAGACATGTGATGATTCTTTAAAGAAATATGAAGAGAAAGTAAATGATATCATCATACGTAATGGAGGTGAAGAAGCATGAGTTTTGAAGAACTGTTGGAGAGTAAGATCGATTTGATTCAAGAATCCAATGTGAGAGAAGCAATGCGTTATTCTTTGATGACGGGCGGTAAGCGGATCCGTCCCAATCTGCTCTATGCATGTGCAGAGGGCTATGGTGTAGATCATACGTATACAGATGCATTTGCTTGTGCAATGGAAATGATCCATACATATTCTTTGATCCATGATGATCTGCCAGCAATGGATGATGATGATCTGCGCAGAGGCAGACCAACATGTCATAAACAGTTCAACGAAGCAATTGCTATCTTAGCAGGTGATGGCCTTTTGACATATGCTTTTGAAACAGCATGCAGCTCTTGTGCACCAGCAGAGCAGGTCTTAAAAGCAATACGTATCTTAGCTGCTATGGCTGGTCCTGATGGTATGGTATTAGGACAGTGTCTCGACATGGAAGAAGGGGAATCCAATGTCGATTGGCAGGCATTGCAGAAGATCCACGCAAATAAAACAGGTTGTCTTTTAAGTGCACCGCTTATGATCGCTGCCGTATTAGCAGGGCATGATGAAGAAACGGTAGAAGAATGGCATACGGTAGGTTCGATGCTTGGCCTTGCCTTCCAGATCCAGGATGATATCTTGGATGTAGAACTTACAGCAGAAGAGTTTGGTAAATCTACAAGTGATGCTAAGAATGAGAAAGTGACAAGTGTAACGCTGCTTGGTCTTGCAAAGGCCAAAGAAGTCATGCAGCAGTTATATCGTGAAAGCAGCGAAAAGATCGGAAAATTTAAGGGGTTCGATGATGCAAAGATACTGGCACTTGTGGACAGTATTGCTGCAAGAAAAAAATAGTTTAGGAGGAGTCTATGAATTTATTAGATATTCAAGACCCAAGTGATATCAAAAACCTCAGTATCAAGGAACTGAATGATCTGGCTTCTCAGATCCGAAAATTCCTGATCCAATCCATTTCTGAAACTGGCGGACATTTGGCCAGCAATCTAGGTGTGGTGGAATTGACGATTGCACTGCATTATGTATTCAACTCACCAGAAGATAAGATCTTCTTTGATGTAGGACATCAGTGTTATACCCATAAGATCTTGACTGGTAGAGCAAAGAGTTTTCCTACATTACGCCGTTTTCATGGCATGAGTGGTTTCGAAAAAAGATCAGAAAGCGAACATGATGTATGGGAAGCAGGACATAGCTCTACTTCTCTTTCGGCAGCTCTTGGTATGGCTGTCGCACGTGATCTTGATCATAAGGACTATCAGGTTGTTCCCGTTATTGGAGATGGTGCTCTTGGCAGCGGTATGGCTCTAGAAGCATTAAATGAGATCGGCGAAGAGAAGCGCAAGATGGTCATTATCTTTAACGATAACAATATGTCGATCTCACGTAATGTTGGAGCTATGGCAAAAAGTTTTAGCAACCTTCGTGCTTCCAATGGATATAACAATTTCAAAGATGGTCTCAAAGAAAATCTTTCCAAAAATGATCTTGGTAAGTCTATTTACAGTGGGCTGAAGTCTTTTAAGAATAGTTTGAAAGATTCTTTGATCGATAAAGGTATCTTTGGTACATTCAACTTAGAATACATGGGACCTGTAGATGGACATAACATCCATGATCTGATCCAAGTTCTAAAGGTAGCGAAAAAGTATGATGGACCTGTCGTTGTACATGTGATCACTAAGAAGGGTAAAGGCTATAAGTATTGTGAAAATGATACGGAAGGTAAATGGCATGGTGTCGGACCTTTCAATCCAGAAACAGGGAAACCGTTATCTTCTGTTCCGGAGGGATATGAAAAGTGGGCAGCAGTATACTCTGATACAGTACTGGAATTAGCAGAAAAGGATCAGGATATTACCGTTCTTACACCTGCTATGATCCAAGGATCCAGTTTACAACGTTTCTTTGCTAAATATCCAGATCGTTCTTTTGATTGTGGCATTACCGAAGAACATGCCATGACATTTGCAGCAGGACTTGCCATTTCTGGTAAGAGACCATATATTCCGGTCTATAGTTCCTTCCTGCAGCGTGCCTATGACCAGATCAATCATGATATCTGTCGCATGGATCTTCCCGTTGTGATCGGTATCGATCATGCAGGATTAGTAGGAGATGATGGTGAAACACACCATGGTATCTATGATATCGGATTATTACGCCCACTGCCGTATATGATCTTAGCCCAGCCGAAGGATGCAGATGAAGCAAGAGATCTTCTCTATACTGCATTCCATCAAGATCATCCATTTGCTTTACGTTATCCAAAAGGTGTAGTCAAAGCACCGCGTAAAAATTTGATGCATGAAGTAAAAGTCGGCAGTTGGGAAAAGATAGCAGTAACAGATCATGATAAAGTACTTATCTTTACATATGGACCTGCTGTTAATACTGTTTACGATAAACTTCGCAATAACCAGATACCAGCAACAGTTATCAACTGTCGTTTCTTTAAACCGATGGATGAAGAAATGCTGGAAGAGCTCGTTCACACTGGCATGCCTGCTATCATTTATGAAAATGATATGCTGGCTGGGGGACTAGGAGAAGAAATCTTAGCATGGTTATGTGATCGTGGTTATACCATGAAAATCAAGAGACTTGGCATCGGGGATCAATATGTGCAACAAGGAGCTGAAACAAGATTGCGTAAAGAACTGCATATCGATCTGAAGACATTGATCGATGAGGTCGAGAAACTAATGTTGATTCCTAAGGGTCAAAGTTAGTGAAACTGCTTTTTAAAGTGAGCCGTAAATTAAGGTTCACTTTTTAAATTTGGTATTATGGTAAACTATCGGTAGAGTAAATTGAGATAGAAATGGAAAAGCAAACACTTGCTGTAATTTCATCATTAACAAAAGAAAGTAGTAAGTGAAGGAAATCTTAACCACAGAGGTATATAGAACAAGAGGAGGACAGCTGATAAAGTCATGCAGTTGTAGAATACCGTAATACGATATAGAATAAAATAAATGTATTAGATAGAGAATGTGATCATATGATAAAACACTTGTATATTAAAAACTTTGTATTGATCGATGAACTGGATCTGGATCTTACCAGTGGATTCAGTGCTTTTACGGGTGAAACCGGTGCTGGTAAGTCTATCCTCATCGATGCTATCTCTCTGCTTTGTGCAGAGCGCAGTAATGCATCTTTTGTCATGAAGGGAAAAGATTCTGCAATCGTAGAAGGAACTTTTGCATTAGGAAATGATCCACATGCTTGTAAAGTTATGGAAGAAGCTGGGCTGGATGTAGAAGAAATAACAACTTTTACAAGAGAAATCCATGCATCTGGTAAAAGTACAGTACGTATCGATCGCCGCATTGCTACTTTGTCCTTGTTAAAAGATGTTTTGCGAGATGAGATCGATATCCATGGCCAAAGAGATAATGCATATCTCTTGAAAGAAGGTCTGCATGTACAGCTGTTAGACCGTTACCTGCAGGATAATGTTCTTTTAAATGAAACAAGTCATGCATATAAGAAATGGCATTCTCTTGTGAAAGAAAAAGAAGCTGCGTTAGAAGATACTTTTAATGAGAATGATCTGCAGTATTTCGCATATCAGATACAGGAAATTGAAGCTGCTGATCTACAACCTGGAGAAGATGAAATACTGGAAGAAAAAGAAAAACAATACAAGGTTGTAAAAGATTCTTTTGATAAGATGCAAGAGATCCATGAGATCTATGAGAATATTGAAGATCAACTCTATAATCTTAAAAAGACGATCGATTCTCTTAAAGCATCTGATCGTATTGAACAGATCCAAGATAACTTTACAGATGGGTATTACACTTTAGTGGATGCAATGGAAGAATTGGCAGAAGTAAGGAATGAAATGGATCTTTCTGAAGATGAGATCAATGAAATGGAAGAAAGACTATTTACAATCCAGAAAATGAAGAGAAAATATGGACATACGATCGAAGAGATCTTAGCAAAAAAAGAAGAATTTGCTGAGAAAGTTAGACAATATGAACATAAAACAGAATATCTGGATGAAATCGACCGTAAGATAGCAAAAGCACAACAAGTATATCAAGCATATGCTGAGAAATTATCACAATGCCGTAAAGATGGTGCACCTGCATTAGATCAAGAAGTGATGGAACATCTGCAGAGACTGATGTTGCCAAATGCACGTTTCCATGTAGATATACAACCTGCTGCAGCTTCTTCTAAAGGCAGTGATAAGGTTGTATTTCTTGTGTCCATGAATAAAGGCGAAGATCTTAAACCATTGCATAAAACAGCTTCAGGCGGTGAGCTTTCCCGTTTAATGCTCGGTCTTAAAGTGATTTTTACGCATTTACAAGGTATTGAAACAGTTATCTTTGATGAGATCGATACAGGTGTCAGTGGTCCAGTTGCTACAGCGATTGGTAAAGAAATGCATGCGTTATCAAAAGATAGTCAAGTATTTACTGTTACGCATTTGGCACAGGTTGCAAGTTGTGCAGATCAGCAGTATCTTGTTTCAAAAACAGTAGAAGAAGGTAATACACGTACACAGGTACATTGTTTAGATAAAGATGGAAGGATCAAGCAGCTAGCTTTGATTGCATCTGGTGAAGTAACAGATGCATCTTTGAAGGCTGCAGCAGAATTGTATAAGAGGAATCAGGATTAATGGGTGTTGTATATTTTCATATCGATATGAATGCTTTCTTTGTAAGTGCAGAGATACTATTGGATCCGTCTTTAAAAGGAAAACCTGTAGCAGTATCTGGTACAACAAGAAGAAGTGTGATCAGTACATCTTCCTATGAAGCAAGAGCGATGGGTGTGCATAGTGCACAGCCGATCGGAGAAGCGTTAAAATTCTGTCCGGAATTAATCGTCATACCAGGACACCGTTCGTACTATCTTGAACTTAGTGAAAAGTTCATGTCGATCGTAAAAGAATATGCCAGTGAAGTCGAACAGGCAAGTATAGATGAATGCTATGCTGATGTAACTGAAACGATCTCACATTTTAAAAGACCTTTAGATTTAGCTGTATTAATTCAGAAACGCATCCATGATGAGGTAGGACTGCCATGTTCCATTGGTGTAGGACCTAACATGTTTTTAGCAAAGATGGCTAGTGATATGAAGAAACCAATGGGGATCACGGTCTTGCGGATACGTGATGTTCAGGAAAAATTATGGCCGCTGCCAATCAGTGATATGAGAGGGGTAGGAAAGAAAACAGAACCATTGTTGATCAAACTTGGTATTCATAAGATCGGTGATCTTGCAGCATTTCCTGATAAAGCAAAACTAGAAACAGTATTTGGCAGAAATACTGAGGCCATGATACGAAGAGCCTACGGTCATGATGATCGTGTGATCGTTAAAGAATGGGATGCAAAATCAATGGGTGTATCTGAAACAATGCTGGATGATATAACAGATTATGAAGAGTTACGTGGTATATACCGTGTCTTAGCACGTAAATTATCAAAACGTTTAAAGAGTGATAACAAACTTGGTACAACGATCCAGATCCGGATCAAATATTTTGATTTTAGAAATGTAGACCGCAGTATTCGGTTAGAGCACCCTACATGGCGTAGTGAAGAAATATTAGATAAGGCCATGGAGTTATTTGATGAAAATTGGGATGGAGAAGCTGTGCGTTTAGCAGGAATCAGTATGACAGGATTACGTGATCGATCTGCTTGTGTATCACAATTAGATCTATTCTCCACAGATCTTGAAGAACACGAAGATACTTCTTCTGTATTAAAAGATCTGAAACGACAGCTGCCAAATGGTTCTTTCTGTCGTGCGAGTGATCTTTTGAAAGGGAAAACATGCAGTTAGAGGAAGCTTTTGAACAGTATCTGATCGATTTAAGTGTTAATCATGGCTTCAGTAAGAATACAGAAGCTGCATATCAGAGTGATTTAAAGCAGTATAAAGCCTATCTTATACAATTAGGTATAAATGATACTACACAGGTAACATACAAGCATATAGAGGGGTTTATGCAAGTCCAGGAAAAGACAAAGCATGATAAGACCATTATCCGTATGGCTGCTTCTATTCGTTCTTTTCACAAATACATTTCATTTCTAAAAGATGAAGACGATCCTAGTATCAATCTGGAAGTACATGACTCATATCAAATATTGCCAATCTATTGTACAAAACAGGAAATTGAGCGACTCATGACATCATTCCATGATGCTGTACCAGAAGAATTTCTTTATCATACAATCTTAGAAACGATCTATGCCTGTGGTCTACGTATCTCAGAAGCTGTATCACTAACAATCAATCGCGTTGATCTTTCTTCCAGTAAAATAAGAGTAAAGGGAAAAGGGGAGAAGGAGAGGATCATACCGATTCCTTCTGCCTCTTTACCCCTTTTAAAGAAATATTATGAAGAGGTAAGACCAAATTTTCTAAAGTCCCCTTCTTCACTCTTTTTTATTACCAAAAGGGGAAAGAAGGTCACACCACAGTCTATAGAAAAACTTATGCAGCAAAAGTGCATTGCCTTGCAATTCACAAAACATATCACGCCGCATAAGTTACGGCATTCCTATGCTACACATATGCTGCAAGGCGGTGCGGATCTTAGAACGATACAAGAAATACTTGGTCATAGTGATATACATACAACTGAGATCTATACACATATTCAAAATGAGCAAATCACAAATACATATAAGAAATATCATCCTGGTGAATATGATCCAGATATAGAAACAGAAATGATTCAACCATTATCCGGTTATAGGAAAAAGAAGGAAAATAAAATTGCATGCAATACTAAAGAACATTCTAACGTATAGAGATGGAATGTTCTTTGCTTTTTATAAAGGCTTAATTAAGTAATTTTGGACTTTTGTGCTTAGTGTACGTGACTGTGTAC
>CAUWCC010000058.1:0-9487 GCA_963556805.1 uncultured Bulleidia sp.
GTTTTCAACTCTTTCTTAACCAGCTTATCAACAGATTTCTGTTTTGACCCAAAAATAAAAAAGATTTTATGTATGTTGGAATCATCCATCTTTTCCCGACTTTTGCTGGGGTCATCAATGAAATCAAATACATATCATGATGTATAATATGGCAGTTAGTGCTGAAGCACAGTTCCTGGAAGATCCTCATTCCATGATCTATCGGAAGGGAACATTGAGAACAGTAAGTTCTCAACAAGTATGAGTTTCAAAGGGAGAATTTATATAATGACAAAACAACCTGTCAGGGCTTCGCTCTCTGACTTTATAAAATCAAATATGGGTTCACAGTTTGTGATACCTGTTTATCAAAGAAATTATTCTTGGAATCCGGAAAAAGAGACGAAGGCTTTCATGGATGATATGTGTGAGATCGTAAAGTATCCTAGTAAAAGACATTTTATAGGGATTGTGATCTATAAGGGCATGGATGTTACAGCTATGTTTAAACAACTGCAAATCGTGGATGGTCAGCAGCGTTTAACTACGGCATTTATTTTTCTTTTAGCATTGCGTAGAGCTGCAAAAGAGAAGGGTGAAACAGAGTTAGCAAGTGTGATCGATGAATACTATATCTTTAATAAGATGACGCCAGAGGCTGGGAAGGTTCGTTTGAAAACAGCTTCTGCTGGAGAGGATGTCTTAACGAAGTTGATCTATGGTGTAGATTGTTCATTGTCTCCTATGGAGAAAGATTCTTATGTATACCGTAATTACAGCTATATCATGGAGAGAATCTATCAATTAGCAGAGAGATTTCCACTGTGTGATGTGCTGGGTGCTATGACAAGAATGGATGTTCTTGAATTTCCATTGGAAGATGATGATAATGTCCAACAGATCTTTGAGACGATCAATGCAACGGGAGCACCTTTGACAGCAGCTGATCTGATCCGTAATTATGTTTTGATGAATCAGCCGCAGGATGTACAGGAAAGATATTATTCTATGTATTGGAAGACATTGGAAGAGATCTTTCCGCAGCCGCAGAGATTGGAGGAGTTTTTTCGCAATTATATTGCCATCAAGACATATGCATTAACAGGTAAGAAAGATGTATATCATGCTTTTAAAGACTATTGGAGTAGAAGAGTAGATAGTGCGGAAACAAAGTTGAAAGAACTGAATGTATATGCCTCTGCTTATCGTATGTTATACGAAGGACCATGTGAGGATGCTGCTGTAGAAGAAGCACTTGTTGGCTTTCGTGCAGCAGGATCTCGTGTTTCCGTTGTATTCTTGATGGAAACGGCAAGGATGTATATGTTCCATGAGATCAGCGGGAAGTCTTTTGCAAAGATCGTGAAGTTGATCGATTCTTACATCACAAGAAGATCTTTATGCGGTATGGATAATACAGTGTTGATCGGATCATTCCCGATCATTCTGCGTTCTGTCTTGCGTACGATGCAAAGGGGTATGAAGGACATTTATGAAGTTACGGTCATGAATTTGGTAACGAATAATCGTGGTAAGGCGTATGCAATGCCTACGGATGATCAGCTTCGTTCTCGTTTACGGGAAGTGAATGCATATGCATTACCGATCGTAAGACCTGTTTTGGATCGTTTGGAACACGATGGTTCTAATGCTAAAGTAGATACTTCTGGTTTAAACATTGAACATATCATGCCTCAACATGCCAATGCGTATTGGGAGAAGCATTCTGGTACAAAAGGGGCTGATGAATATGCTTTATATGCAAATCTCATCGGTAATCTGACTTTATGTGCAAGGGTCGATAATACAAAGATGGGAAATGAAGACTTTGCTTTTAAGAAAAAGATATTGGCAGCTACGAATCATATTCGTATGAATACAAGTATTCTGCAGATGGATGAATGGAATAAGGATACGATCTTGGCGAGATGCAGTAAGCTGACAGAAGCTATCATTCGTTTGTATCCTTTCCCATATGAGACAGCAGCGGAAGTAGGTATGGAAGATGATGTATTGGTGTTGATCTCTCCTACAGCAAATGCAAAAGCGATCGTATGCGGAGATGGTTCTGTAGAGGTGTTGAGTGGTACACGCCTGAAGCCGTATGGAGAAGGCGATATGAAGAAGATGAAAGTCTTGTATAACGACTATACGGCAAGGGGCTTGATCCGTGAGTTGGAAGATGGGCAGGCTGTCTTTGAGAATGCAATCAAATTTGTGGATCTTAACCAAGCTGCACAGTTCTTGCTTCATAGAGGCGGAGATAATATGTCTGCTTGGTCCTATGAGGATGGACGACCGGTCGTGGTTGAAGTAATGAAGAAGAAGCCGGAAGTTCAGCCTAAGGCAGAACCAAAGAAGAAAGTGGAAGTGAAGAAGGAACCACAGCCTAAGGTAGAACCAAAGAAGAAGGCAGAAGTGAAGAAGGAATCACAGCCTAAGAAGAAGCAGTTGAATAAGAATCAGGCTTCTAAGAAGGTACAAGGTAATCCAAATAAGAAAACAAAGCATGCAAATCAGGAAATGAAAAAACCTTCCCATAAGCAGGAAGGTAATAAAGCAAAGAAGAATAAGAAGAAGGATCGTGGGTTTGCACCACAGGCTTCTCATTCTAAGAGTGAACGTCAAATTGTTAATATCATACGTTTTGCAGGTCAAGGTTGATCACGCAGAGTATACCAATCTAAGTATGTTTTAAAAGCAGAAGGAACAGCCATATGTGCTAGTTCCTTTTTGCTTGCAAGGACATAGCTTGTATCATGCGGTAGTTCTAGTTCTCCTGTTAAGATTTCATATGCTGTCATGTGCCACTCAAGATGTGTAAAGACATGTTTGGCTTTGGGAAGTGGTTTGATTCGTAGTACATGAATGTTGTGTGCTTCGCATATGTCGATCACTTCTTGTTTTGTTAATGTACGGTCGATACCGATAAATTCATATAGACCAGCTAAAAGACCTGTTTGATCACGTTTATGTAGCAGGAAGGAATTGCCATCACGGATGACACATAATGTTCGATGAATTACTTTGCGCTGCTTTAAAGCACTGCGATAGGGGATCTTGTCATACGTCTTGTTTTGATAGGCCTTGCAATGAGACATGAGAGGACATTGATCACACAAAGGTGTGCCGTTTGGAATACAGACTGTTTCGCCTAGTTCCATTAAGCCTTGGTTGAAAGAAGAGACAAAATGAGGTTCCTGCTTTTCTTGAAATAAGGTCATAACGGCTTGTTCTGCTTCTTTACGTATCAGTGGGGAACGGACATCGCGATCATCTTCGTGGTAACGAGCAAGAACACGTAAAACATTGCCATCTACAGCAGGGGCAGCGATACCGTATGCAATTGAGGCAATGGCACCCGCTGTATAAGGTCCAATACCAGGAAGTTTCAACAGTAGATTGTAATCTTCCGGAAGTTTTCCACTGTATAACTCACAAAGAACACGAGCACATTTCAATATATTCCTTGCTCTGGAATAATAGCCGAGACCTTCCCACAATCGCATAAACCGATCATCCTCACATGTCGCAAGATCATGGATCGTTGGTAAAGCCTGCTTGATGGCTGTAAACTTAGGGCGTACAGCTCCAATACGTGTTTGCTGCAGCATCACTTCACTTAACCATACATCATATGCATTCCCCGTATCCCGCCAAGGAAGTTCTCTTTTATTCTTGTCATACCAAACGACAAGTGCATTTGCATCATTAAAATTTATCTTAAACATAAAATTATTATATTTGAAATGCTTGTATGTTGGTATAATATACTCATAAAGAGATGCGGGCGTAATTCAGTGGTAGAATGCTACCTTCCCAAGGTCGATATGCGGGTTCGATTCCCGTCGCCCGCTCTAGAAGAGAGATAAAGCATCTCTCTTTTTCTTTTGGAAAGACCATTTTGTGTTCAAAACTGACAATAATAGTAAGAATTATGATTCCCCATCCGGATGACTTTTCTATTTCCTACTTGTTCCGAATTCGATAAAAACGCTTACATTTTATCTCGGATATGACAAGTTCCCGTGTAACTGACTGTCTATAATAAAAATATAAAATTTAAGGGATTACGTATGAAAAAGAGTGTGAGATCTTTGTTCTTAATGGTTGTCTTCGGACTTGGTTGTTCTGTGTTATCTGGCTGCGGGGGTGCATTTCCCAATGATCTTACGATCGATGGTGAAAAGATCAGTCGGAAGGAGTATGAAACAGCGGTAGAACAAGTGGAATATGATACAGAAATGTATATTCAAGATAACTTTGGTGAAGAGATGAGTGATGGCTTTTGGGAGAAAGAATACGATGGCAGTGAGGGATATGAGATCCTTACAGAACGTGCTTTGGAACGTATTCAAAATGTCCATGCGGTCTATGATCTGGCATATGAAAATGGGGATGTAGAGGATAAGAGCTTTGATGCGATCCAAGAAAGATGTGCCAAAGAAAATGAACGCAGAAAGAAAGCTATAGAAGATGGACAGGTCATATATGGATTAAAAGAATATACGTTTGATCTGTATGAAGAATATGAAATGGGAATGTTGAAAGAAACATACTGCAATTCTTTAGATAGAGAAGGTATGAAACTTAGTGAAGATGAAGTAAAAGAACATTACCAAAACAATGATTGGCTTGTTGGCGGGGATGAACAAAAATCATCTTTTGAAAAAGCAAAAATAGCAGTAGAAAGAGACCTAAGAGAAAAGAAATATGACGAGATGGTAGAAATACGTGCAAAGGATTCTACGATCTGTGGGTATGATGAGAGATTGGTCACATTTACGAAGACGGTCATAAAGTGATCACGAGGATCACGTATGAATAAAGAATGATAGGAAGGAGATTTTTTATGAACAAGAAGTGGGTGAGCAGATCACTTGCGATGCTTCTGTCTTTGACAACAGCAGGGTCAGTTGTACCTGTCCTTACAGCTGTACATGCAGAAGCTGACACAACAGGAAAGACATATTATGTCGATTCTGAGAAAGGAAGCGACAAAAATGATGGTCTTTCTGAACGTAAAGCATTTAAGACATTAGACAAGATCAATGAGTTGGTTTTGGGTCCAGGAGATGAAGTATTACTGAAGGCAGGTTCTACTTTTGAAGATCAGGCCCTTCATTTACAGGGAAGCGGTAGTGCAGAAGCACCGATCAAAGTATCTTCATATGGCAAGGGAGATAGACCAGCAATCCATACAAATGGTCATGGACAGTGGGAGTTGAACTATGGTAAGAGATTGGATAATCAGAACCATAAGTGGCATGGAACGGTATCCTCGTCTATTTTGTTGAAAGATGTAGAGTATATCGAGATCTCTGGTTTGGAATTGACAAATGATCGTAAGGCAGCTTCTGATCCAGAAAAGGGCAAAGAGTACAATGATCCGCTTGTGATGGATCGTACAGGTGTTGCTGGTTTTACGCAGAATATTGGTACAGCAGATCATATTGTTCTGGATGATCTTTATATTCATGATGTAACGGGTAATGTTTACAATAAGCATATGACAAACGGTGGTATCTACTTTGTTGTAGGTAAGCCAGAGAATGAGCAGGAAACAGGTATTGCACGATATAACGATGTTGAGATCCGTAATTGTCATTTGGATACCGTTAATCGCTGGGGTATTGCGGTAGGTTATACATACCAGTGGGATAAGTTCAATGGTGCAGTATTGAATGATGAAACAATGAAGAAGTATGCTTCTTCTAATGTCGTGATCGAGAACAACTACTTGAACAATACAGGCGGCGATGCGATCACAACGATGTATGTGGATCGTCCAATGATCCAGTACAATGTATCTGATCATGCCGCAGCACAGATTAATACAACAGACTACAGCAAAAAGCAGCCATATTTGGATGCGGCTGGTAATCCTACTGACAATGGTGCGATCCAGGGTAGAGTAGCTGCTGGTATTTGGCCTTGGAAGTGCAAGAATGCGATCTTCCAGTACAATGAATGCTATAACACACTGGGTGCAGGTCGTGGTAATGGTGATGGTCAGCCATGGGATTCTGACTATGGTGATGGTACAAACTATCAGTACAATTACAGCCATGGCAACACAGCTGCAGCGATCATGTTCTGTGGTGGTGAATCCATCAATAACACATTCCGTTATAACATCAGTTATCGTGAAGATATGGGACCTCTGGATCCTGCTGGCAATGTTGGTAATACCCAGGTCTATAACAATACATTTGTTATGAAAGAAGGTATTCGTTCTATCTATTATCGTAATAGTGGTCCGATCAATGCCGAAAATAACATCTTTTACTTTGAAGGCAGCAAACCTGCTGAGGTCGCTGATTGGAATCCTGGTGGAAATAAGAAATTCTCTAATAACCTTTACTACAATGTAAAGAATATTCCAGAGGATGCACAGGCGGTAAAGGTAGATGCAGGCAAGCAGATTTTTGAAGATCTAAGCACAGCACCAGTTGGTCCATGTGAAGACCATAGGGCTAGAAAGCATGAAGATCCAAATAGTTCAACTGTATTTGATGGTTTCAAATTAGCAGAAGGATCACCAGCGATCGATCGTGGTAAATATGTTGTCGATAAGAATGGATATGCAAATGATAAAGACTTCTTCGGTCATGCGATCACAGCGATTCCAGAGATTGGTGCTGCTGAAAGTGATCATATAACAGCTTTAGCATTGCGTTCCGATGTGTATACAGTCGATGGCAAGAATATTACAGGTCTTGCAAAGAATACGACAGTAGAGCAGTTCAAGAACAATTGTGTTGTAGATAATGGTGTTGCAGTAACCGTTAAGAATGGTAATGAAGTCTTAAAGGACAGCGATATCGTTAAGGGTGGCATGCAGGTAGAATTGTCATTGGATGGCTATGAGACAGTTGTTTATACAATCGTCGCAAATCATGACAATGCATTGAAAGAGACTGTTTATGAAGTAAAAGATCATACCCTCAACATTCCATCTACTGCTAACAATCCAACAAAAGTCAGCAGTGTAAAGAGCAATATCGTTGTACATCCAACAGCAGAAGTAAGTGTTTGGAATGGGGATCAGACTGTCAAGGATACAGATGTTGTATCTGAAGGCATGATCGTACGCATTACTGCGGAAGATGGTACAAAGAATGAATTCACGATCCATGTTAAGAATGCTTACAACTGGACAGCTGACTATGCAGGTCCTCAAGCTGGTAAGCAACCAGTACAGGGCAATGTATGGTTTGGTCAGAATCGTCCAGATGGTGGTAATTGGACAAACCTTTCCTCTGCAGATGCAGGTGGATGGCCGAACTGGACAAATGGTATTTGGCCGATCGGTATTGATAACGGCGGTGCACCGAACAACCCAATCACAAATGAGATGCATGGTTTGATCGGTTCTCCAGTTGGTAATGATTCTGCCATGATGTATCGTGCACCTAAGGATGGTTTTGTATCCTTTGCAGTGCGTGATGGTGAAAATGATGCAGTAAAGGAACCTTACTTCCGTCAGGACAACAATGCGAATGGTCCTCGTCAGGTCGTTTTAAGTGTTACATTGAATGATAAAGTATTGGATTCCATTACATTGACAGCAGATAAGAGAAATGTTTCTGCTGGTGAGTGGGATAACCATAAGCAGAACTTCGATCGCATTGAAGTAAAGAAGGGAGATTGCATTCGTGTAGCTGTTACATCCACAAAGAATACAGCACGTAATACGATCCATGTTACACCAACGATCACATATCTTGATGAAGCTGTTCCTGATACAGAAGCACCAGCAGCACCAACAGATGTACGTGTCACAAATGTGACAGTAGATAGTGCACATGCAGCATGGGAACCTTCTTATGACAATACAGAAACAGTTGGTTATAACGTATATGTTGGTGATACTAAGTGGAATACAGATTTGATCACAGGAACAGAAGTGGATCTGACTGGTCTTGCTGGTAATACAGAATATGTGATTCGTGTAGAAGCAGTAGATGCGGCTGGCAATGTATCAGAAAAGTCTGCTGAACTTCACTTTACAACAAAAACACCTCTTGTTTTGGATGGATTGGAAAGTTTGATCAACAAGGCAGAAGAGGAATTGCAACAGTCTGATCGCTATGAAGCAGAGTCTGTAAAGGAGCTGCAGACAACTTATGAGGCAGCTAAGGAACTTTTGCAAGATCCTGCTTTAGATCAAGAACGTATCGACGCAATGGTAAAACGTCTTGAAAATGCAATTGGTGCTTTGCAAGAGAAGAAGCCTGAACAATCTGGTACACCATTGATTCCATTGGAACCATCACAGCCAGTAGAACCAGAGAATAAGCCTAACCAGCCAACACCATCTGCACCAGCAGAAAAGCCTGCGGATAAGCCAGCAACAGCAGATGAACGTCAGCCGCTGCTTTGGACTAGTCTGTTTGCCGCAGCAGGGGCAGCTGTCATTCTCGTAATGAAGAAAAAGTAAGATCATAGAATGATCTAGTCATTGGGATGTTTGTTGAAATGAGACAAGCATCCCTCTTTTTGTATCAATAATAAAAAGACTATGCATAGATAATCTGCATAGTCCTTTGCTTTGTTCTCATTTCTCCTGTCCCAACATTTTTCGATATTTAGAAGGGGAAACATTGATAAAGTCACGGAATACTTTTGAGAAGTGCTGGGAATTTGTAAGACCTACTTGATATGCGATATCTGTTAAAGAACGATTAGGATCTTTCATGAGATCAATCGCTTTATTGATACGATATATATTGATATATGTAGAAAGAGGCATGCCGACATTCTCACGGAATAATTTACTGAGATATCGAATAGAGATCTGTAGCTGTTCGGCAATATCTTCTTGCTTGATCTTCTTAGCATAGTTACGTTCTATATATTGCAAAGTAAATGCAATATAACTATTCTGCAGAGAAGAAGTCTCATGATGCAGAGAATATTCTGTGTTTTCCAATATATACATCATTAAGGAAAATAAAGTGGTATTGATACGGGCTGCATAATACATCCCTTTCTTATGATCATAGAGTGCTAACACTTGATCAAGAATTGCATCCAAGATCGCATCACTTGTAAAACTATAATAAAATTTCGTGGATAGTAATATGGCATTTAAAAGAGTGATTGGAAATACCCCATCATTCTTGATAATGAGAGAAGAAAATAATTGGGGATTGAAATGCAAGTGGATAAAAGAACAATCAGAGGAAGAAGGAACACAAAAAGAATGGATGACATTCGGCAGTAATATGACAAAGTCTCCTTCTTTGCAATGAACCGCTTTTCCTTGTATGGTCATATCACATTCACCAGAACAAATGCGATAGATCTCCATGACAGAATGAAGATGGAGTGGAAATGTATAATTCTTTTCGCAATGTTCGATCGTGGCACCAGATAAGATACAATCTGTTAACGATATTGGCTGCTGTTCCATGGTATGTAGTTTGGTGATCTGAGACATAGAATATATTGGCTCAAAACAAATTCATGTTGATATAAAGACAGTAAAATGCACATAGACACA
>CAUWCC010000059.1:0-9459 GCA_963556805.1 uncultured Bulleidia sp.
TGTTCATTCACAAAAATAGCTAATCTGCAACCACACGATTGTAGATTAGCCGAAAAAACTTTATTGAAGAATTAAGGAAAATGTGATGATATATCCCTTAGGGAAAAGGAACGGGAGATACAGCGTGATTTAGAGGACGGAATAGATACCAAAGGCAAGAAAATGACCTTATGCGGACTGTATGCCAAAAAGACAGTACAAAGAAGCAATGTCAAGAAAAACACACAGACAGGGCGAAAGTACCTCATGGACGCATTGGAACAGGACAGGCTGGGTTCTCGGAGCATAGACAGCATTAAACCGTCTGACGCTAAAGAGTGGGCAGTCCGAATGAAAGAAAAAGGATACAGCTTTAAAACTATCAATAACTATAAGCGTTCCTTAAAGGCTTTTTTCTACATGGCAATCGAGGACGATTATGTTAGGAAGAACCCTTTTGATTTTCAGTTAAGCGAAGTGATTGAGGACGACAGCGAAAGCAGACAGGCATTGAGCGAAGAACAGGAAGAATATTTACTGACCTTTCTTCAACAGGATACGGTTTATCAGAAGTATTATGATGATATATTGATACTGCTGAAAACAGGCTTGCGAATATCGGAATTATGCGGAATGACAGCACAGGATTTAGACTTTGAAAACCACACAATCAATATCGACCACAAGCTTTTACGCAATCAAGAGGGATATTACATAGAAACACCGAAAACAAAGTGCGGAATAAGGAAAGTTCCTATGAGTGAAGAAGCTGGAAAAGCGTTGCAAAGAGTGTTGAAAAGAAAAACCGGAAAAAGCATTCAGATTGACGGTTACCGTAATTTCCTGTTTCTCAATCAGAAAGGTATGTCTATGGTGGCTTGCAATTACACTTCTGCATTGAAGAATATTGTAAAGAAATACAACAAGTACCATGAAGAACCTTTGCCAAAGATAACACTGCATATATTAAGGCATACCTTTTGTACACGATTAGCACAGAAGAACATGAACCCAAAGAACCTGCAATACATTATGGGGCATTCCAGCATAATGATAACGCTGAACCTGTACGCTCATGCTTCACAGACAGGGGCAAACATGGAAATGCGAAGCCTGATAGCGTAGTGATTTACAACGAAATTTACTACGATAAAAGGACAAAAGGTGCGGAGTTATGAGGGGTTATAAGAAGTATCTGCCAAAAGGAAAACACTGACAAAGCCTGTAAAACAGGGATATATCGGTGTTGTAAGAACTTATGAAAAGATAATCAGAAATTTAGTTTATGTTTATAATTAAAAAAGTCTCGCATTGCGAGACTATAATTCAGCCCTTGATCTCAGTTAAGACTGCATCCAGATCATGAATGCCGGATTCACCAAAGGAGATGGATACAGCATCCTTTTCATCATAACGAGGGATGATATGGAAGTGAAGATGATCAACTGTTTGACCAGCAATCTCATTGCAGTTATTTAAAATATTGAGACCAGCACAACCCGTTGCATTCTGAATTTTCTTTGCAAGGTGATAAACAGTTTTCATAACAGCTGCAGCTGTTTCTTCATCGGTTTCTAGAATATTCTTGACATGTTTCTTAGGCATAACGATCGTATGACCTTTTGTTACCTGAGAAATATCCAAGATAGCTAATACATCATCATCTTCGTATACAACTTTAGATGGGATCTTATGGGCGACGATATCGCAAAATACACACATATGGCGTTTCCTCCTGTTTGGTATTTCGACTATTCTCCACTGCCAGTGCTATAGGGGGCAGACTTTAGAATACTGTCTTCTTGTGAAAGCAGTGAATTCTACCATCCAGCAGTCCTTTTATCACATGAACAATTGTTTTCGTATTTCTACAGGAAGCATAGTCGATCTCCCGTTATTTTTATATAAATTATATCATATATATGCAAATGCATTTTAAACTATAGAAAAGAGATCCCATTAGGATCTCTTGTTTTATTTAGCACTATCTTCTGTTTCTACAGGAGTATCTGTTGTTTCAGGCTCTGCGGAAGCTTCTGGTTCCATATCCTGTACAAGATAGTCAGGATATTTCTCGGATACACCATTATAAATCGTGATGTCATAGATGTGGAAACCATACTTCTTGAAATAGAAAGTCTTAGCATCATTCTGTACATTCTTTGTATTTACGAATGTTTCAGTCAGATCTTTACGGAAGTTTTCAGCATCTGTATCATCAACGTGCAGAGCGTAGAATGAAGCACCATCAGAACCTGTTGCAAATGTCCAGCCATCATCTGGTGTTAATGATGTCAATGCAGCACGTACCATGGAATCCAAGTCTGTAGATTGATTTGTATAGATCTTAGACTTTGGTTCAGTTGTAGAGTTGTGTGCCTTAGCGATCTTAGCTGTATCAGCAGTGCCGCCTTTCAGTTCAGACAATGCTGCATTTGCATCATCAGCAGAACCAAACTGCAGAACAGTTGCCTTGACCGGCTTGTACATCTTTACCAAGTCATCCCATTTTTCATCAACATACTTGTAGTTGAGCTGTTCAGCAAGCAGGGAAGGAATGAGGTACTCATTCATGTAATCCTCTTCTGACATACCAGTAGATTCCAGATATGTAGAGAATGTATCACCATACATGGATTTATATGTTTTTAATGTGTCTTTTGCCTGTTTTTTGATATCCTCTGTAACTTCAACTTCCTTAGAAGAAATTGTATTCATGGCATCATTGATAGCTGTATCAGCACCTGTCATTGCTTCCATAGAACTAAATACATCACCCTTAGTGATTGTCTTATTACCGATCTTGATCAATGCCGTGTTCTTATCCTTGAGCTTTGCGGAAGCATCAGAGCATCCTGTCAAAGCAGCCACTGCACAAACAGCAGTTAAAACTTTAACGAACTTTGTGTTCATGATTACTTACCCTCCTTGCTGTCGGCATCAGCAGTCGGCTTAGCTGTTGTTTCAGGTGCAGCAGTTTCTGCAGCATCCTTTTCATCTTCTACACCGAAGGCTGCTTTGATCTCCTTTTCGAGATCATCATTGCCCTTGAAGTCGATACCGAGAGATTCAGCCTTTTCCCAAATAGCCTTAGAACTCAAAGTTGTATCGTATGTTGTAACAAGAGTCTCATAAGGATTCTGAATATTCTCGCTGGCTTCCAGCTTTTCAGGAGTAGCAGCGTTGCACATGATCTTGAAGTAACCAAAGTTATCAGACTTTACCCAATCACTTACTTCGCCTTCCTTCAAATCCATAGAGGCTTTCATGAATGCTTCATCGAGGGAATTTGTGTTCTTATCAATGACACCAAGTACACCACCGTTAGAACTTGTGGAAGTATCTTCACTATACTTAGCAGCTGTGTCCGCAAAAGATTCACCATCTTTGAGCATTTTATCAACGCCGTCCATTTTTTCCTTCATACTTGCTGTGGGCTCGGCAGAAGGGTTATTTGGATCTTCAGCTTTGATGAGAATGTAAGAAATCTCACGAATCTTCAGTTCATCAAAATGATTTGCGGCATATTCACCAACGACCTTGTCCAGCTTCAATTTTGTCAAACAGAAGTCATCCAATGTTTCAAAACCTGTAGATGCCAATGCTGCATTGAGCTTAGACTCATAAGAAGAACCATAAGAAGATGCATAGTTGCTCTTAATGTTGTCAGCTTGTGTGGAAGCTTGTTCTTTCAATTCATCTGTTGTTTTGAAAGATGCATCTGCTACTGTCTTCTGGAAAAGACCCATAACAGCGCTGCTGCCGGAATTTGTGTAAAGCTTGTCGTAGAATTGAGATGCTGTAACATCTGTGTCATCGACGGAGTAAACTACATCTTCGCCGTTAACAGACTTTCCTTGCAGTTTACCTTTGTTGGTATCGTAAATGTAATACACACTGATACATGTGAATATCACGATGATCAGAGTTACGAACCAGTTCTTTTTTAGAAAATTGCCCATATTTCCTCCTTAAAAATCGCCATCTTATTATAATTTAGCGCTTACTCTTTTGCAATTTTGGTATATGAAAATTGCACGAAAGTAGGGTGAATTTCTCATTTTTAGGCATTTATGACAAGAAAGAACGTATAGGTTGGGGTTGGTATAATCGTCAAACAACACTTTAGGCTATTTTAATGATATAATACCGCAAGTTGATTAGGAGGAGTATCGAGTATGAAAACTCTTGAGATAAAAGATCTTCATGTTGAGGTTGGCGGCAAGGAGATTTTGAAGGGTGTTGATCTAACCGTTGGTGAAAATGAAGTACATGCCTTGATGGGACCAAACGGTAATGGTAAGTCTACATTGCTGGCTGCTATTATGGGACATCCAAGATATACAGTGACACAGGGTTCCATTAAATATGATGGACAGGATGTTTTGGCTATGCCGGTTGATGAAAGATCTAAGGCTGGTCTGTTCTTGGCTATGCAATATCCTCAGGAGATCCCTGGTGTAACAAATAGTGACTTCCTGCGTGCAGCAATGAATGCAAGAAGTGAGAAGCCGGTACCTTTGTTCCGTTTTATCAAAGAAATGGAAAAGACGATCGCAGATCTGCAAATGAAACCAGATCTTGCACATCGTTTCTTGAATGAGGGTTTCTCTGGTGGTGAAAAGAAGAGAAATGAGATCGTACAGATGGAGATGTTGAAACCATCTTTGTCTATGTTGGATGAGATTGACTCTGGTCTTGATGTAGATGCGTTGAAGATCGTGGCTGATGCGATCAATCGTATTCGTAAAGAGCAGGGCATGAGTTTGATCGTTGTTTCTCATTATGAACGTTTCTATGAGCAGATCGAACCGCAGTTCACACATGTTCTTGTTAACGGCCGCATCGTTATGGAAGGTGATGCAGAGCTGGCTAGAAGGATCGATCGTGAGGGATATGATTGGTTATATCGTGAGACAGGCATTGAGCCGGCAGCGGAAGAGGAGTTGAATCGTGTTTCCGTTGGTACGGGCAGTATCGGCACATGTGCTGTCAGAGAAGCAGCGGAAGGAGCTAAGAAGGCATGACAGCTCTTCTCTTGAATACGGATATCCGTCTGTCTGAGGGTCTAAGTACATATGAGATCTCATTAGAACGTGATCCTGAGATCACATTTGAGGCCTCTGGCTGCAGTACGGTATTCGTTGTTCTTAGTGGTACAGGATGTCTTCGTTTGCGTACGTTTGCCCGTAAAGGTGCACAGGTGAGATATCTGTTCTGGAATAGAACGGCGGGACATAGTGCTGTTGATGAGACACATGAGGTGATGAGTGAAGCAGATGTAACAGTTGCCTATGGTGATTGTTCTGGTCATTCTTTAGAACGTAATGCGTATATGGCATTGCGTGGTCGTGGAGCTAGAGGACGTTTGACAGCAGCTAATCTTGTTAATAACAAGATCAATGAACATCTGGAAGTTGTTAATTTTGCACCGGAAACATTCGGTAACATTGAAAATTATGCAGTCGTTTTGAAGAAGGGTGTTTTGACGATCGATGCTGTTGGTAAGATCGTTAAGGGTGCAAAGGGTTCAGAGAGTCATCAGACATCACGTGCATTAAGTATGGAAGAAGGTCAAAAGTCTAAGATCCTGCCAGAACTTCTCATTGATGAAAATGACGTCCAGGCAAGTCATGCGATGAGTATGGGTAGAGTGGATGAAGATCAGCTGTATTATATGATGTCCCGCGGCCTTTCTGTAGCAGATTGTACAGCTTTGATTGCTTCTGGATACTTGCTGCCGATCTGTTCGGTTTTAGGAGATGAAGATCTTTCTAAGCAACTTACGGAAGAGATGGAAGAAAGGATCGCAGTATTATGTTCGATGTAGAGAAGATCCGACATGATTTTCCAATGCTGCAGAATAATCCGGATCTGATTTATTTCGATAATGGTGCTACATCATTAAAGCCACAGAGTGTGATCGACGCTGTGATAAATTTTTATACGCAGCATACCTCAAATGTGCATCGTGGTGATTATACGATCGCTGCTTATAATGACAGGGCGTATGATGGTGTTCGTGCTATTATGGGGCGTTTTATCCATTGTGATCCTAAAGAGATCGTATATACATACAACATTACCCATGCGATGAATCAGATCGCATATGGTTTGAGCCACAGTGTTCTGCATGAAGGGGATACTGTTTTGATCACGAAGGCAGAGCATGCTTCTAATGTACTGCCATGGTTCCATTTGCAGGATACAATGGGTATTAAAGTAGAATATATGCCTTGTGATGCACAGGGACGTGTAGAGATGGATCATTTGGAAGAGTGTTTCCATGATGGTGTTAAGGTCGTCTCTCTTGCACAAGTTACGAATGTACTTGGTTCTGAGCAGCCGATCAAAGAGATTGCAGCTATGGCACATGCCCATGGTGCTTATATCGTTGTTGACGGGGCACAGTCTGTACCGCATATGGCAGTAGATGTAAAAGATCTAGATGTAGACTTCTTTGCTTTTTCTGCTCATAAGATGTGCGGTCCTGGCGGGGTTGGCATTCTATATGGCCGTAAGGCTCTTTTGGAAAAGATGGACCCACTGTTGTACGGTGGTGATATGAATGCACGTTTTGCGTGTGATGGTTCTTGTACTTTGAAGGATTCACCGATCAAGTTTGAAGCTGGGACACCTAATATCGAAGGTGTGATCGGAGCTGGAGCAGCGGCAGAATATCTGATGTCTATAGGGATGGAAAATATCCGGGCTTATGAAAAAGAGCTACGTGCATATTTTTTAGAGAAGATGCGGTCTTTAGACAATATTGAAGTTTATAATCCGGATAATATGTATGGACCGATCGATTTCAATGCCAAAGGTGTCTTTGCCCAGGATGCAGCAGGATATCTTGCTAGTAAGGATATTGCTGTAAGAAGCGGCAATCATTGTGCTAAGCTGCTGCATGAGCTGATCGGTACGGATTCTACAGTGAGAGCATCTCTGTACTTTTACAACACAAAAGAAGAAGTGGATCGATTTGTCGAAGCAGCAAGTGAGATCGATCTGGAACATGCTGTTGGTATCTTCTTCTAGGAGGACAATATGAGCGATGATTTGTTAAAAGATCCTGCGGTTTTGCGTGAATTGATTATGGATCATTATCAGTATCCGCATAACCACGGTTTAGTAGAGAATAACGAAAACTATAAGAGCGTGCATATGGCAAGTGATTCTTGTATCGATGATATTACGGTACAGTCTAAGATCAAAGATGGAAAGATTGAAGATATCCGCTTTGATGGTTATGCCTGCACGATTTCCACAGCTAGTACAAGTATGATGACTGATCTTTTGAAAGGCAAGACAGTGGAAGAAGCTAGAAAAATCATGGCAAACTACTTCGCAATGGTCGATCATAAAGAATATGATCCAGATATCTTGGATGAAGCTGTCGCAATGCAGAATGTATATAAACAGGCAAATCGTATCAAGTGTGCAACGATCGGCTGGAAGGCAATGGAAGAAATGATCGATGAAAGCGAGGAGAAGAAATGAGCGAAAAGGATAATGCTGTTTACTCGCAGGATGATTATAAGTATGGCTTCCACGATGATGATGTAAAGACAGTCTATGATACGGGTAAGGGCTTGAATGAGGAAGTAGTTCGTAAGATCTCAGCATATAAACATGAGCCGGAATGGATGACAGAATTTAGAGTCAATGCCTTTAGACAGTTTGAGAAGATGCCGATGCCTAAGTGGGGACCGGATCTTTCTGAGATCGATTTCCAGGATTTTACATACTATAAGAAAGTTTCACAGGAAGCAGAGAGAAGCTGGGAAGATGTTCCTGAGGAAGTAAAGAATACCTTTGAAAAGCTTGGTATTCCTGAAGCAGAGAGAAAGTACTTGGCTGGTGTAACAACACAGTATGAATCTGAGGCTGTTTATCACAATATGCTTGATGAAGTACAGTCCAAGGGAGTCATCTTCTTGGATATCGATAGTGCTTTGAAGGAATATCCTGATCTGTTCCGCAAGTACTTTGGAACGATCGTACCTGCATCGGATAATAAGCTTGCGGCATTGAATAGTGCTGTATGGTCCGGCGGTTCCTTCATTTATGTTCCAAAGAATGTAAAGCTGGAGAAGCCGCTGCAGTCTTATTTCCGTATCAATTCTGAGTCTATGGGTCAGTTTGAACGTTCTATCATCATTGTTGATGATGGTGCTGAATGTTCTTATGTAGAAGGTTGTACAGCACCGCAGTATTCTAAGGATTCCATGCATGCTGCTGTTGTTGAAGTGTTTGTAGGTAAGGGAGCAAAGTGCAGGTATTCTTCTGTACAGAACTGGTCTAACAACATCTTGAATCTTGTTACAAAAAGAGCAAAAGTAGATGCCCATGGTACGATGGAATGGATTGATGGTAATATTGGTTCACGTATCTCAATGAAATATCCAGCATGTATCTTGGCAGGGGAATATGCCCATGGTTTGTGTATTTCTATTGCTGTAGGTACAAAGGGACAATTCCAGGATACAGGTGCTAAGATGATCCATCTAGCACCGCATACATCATCTTCTATCGTTTCTAAGTCTATTTCTCGTAATGGCGGTGTAACGAACTTCCGTGACTGGATCCGTATGGGCGGTAAGGCAGATCATGCAAAAGCAAAGATCGAGTGTGATACTTTGATCTTGGATGATCGTTCCCGCAGTGATACGATTCCATATAACATTAACGAGAATGCAAATTGTACAGTAGAACACGAAGCAAAGGTATCTAAGATCTCAGAAGAAGAGTTATTCTATCTTATGAGCAGAGGTCTTTCTGAAGCACAAGCAACAGAGATGATCGTTATGGGATTCTTGGAACCGTTCACAAGAGAACTGCCAATGGAATATGCTGTCGAGCTGAATCAGCTTCTGAAGGTCGACATGTCAGATTCAATTGGATAAGAAACAAGCACGAAGAGCAGGTCTAGAGGCTAGATCTGCTCTTTCTTTTGAAATCCGCAAGACGTTGGATAAACAGATCCTTCAGAAGCTGATCCCGTATATCCAACAAGCAGATATCATTGGCTGCTATATTTCTTTTCAAGATGAAGCAGACACTTATGCATTGATGCGATACGCATATGAACAAGGTAAACAGATAGCTGTACCGAGCACCCATTACCATACATTGGTATTTCACTTGATCGATGCTTCTACACGATTTCAAAAAGGATATGGTGGTATCTTAGAACCATGCAGCCCTGCGATGATCGATATCAGTCAGATCGATCTTATGCTTGTACCATTGTCTGCATTTGATCATATGTGTCATCGTACAGGGTATGGAAAAGGATTCTACGACACGATCCTTTCACAATGCAAATACACAGTAGGAATCGCATATCATGTGCAGGAAGTGGAATATATCGATGTAGATCCTTGGGATGTGACCTTAGATGAGATCGTCACCGATCAACAAAAGCTGAAGTGAAAAGTTAATTTCCACTTTGAAAAGCAAAAAAAGAAAAGTTGAAAT
>CAUWCC010000060.1:0-8944 GCA_963556805.1 uncultured Bulleidia sp.
CGGGTAAAGAGATATCGCAAGATATCTCTTTTTTTTATTTTTCCTTCATCAGCATTTCTTTTTCTTTTTATCGTTAAACTGAATAAAATACTTGTTAGCTCATCCTTTAATATGCAAAATGGACGCAAGGTTATATAATAAGCAAACGAAAGGCATATAGTATGAAAGAATTAAAAGTTATTACAAATTCTGTAGAAGAGACACATGAGCTCGGTAAAAAGATAGCAGAATTTTCTAAGCCGAATATGGTTTTCTTGTTTGACGGTGACCTTGGTGCCGGAAAAACAACATTAACACAGGGCATAGCTAAAGGACTGGGTGTTAAACGCATTGTTACAAGCCCTACATTTAACATTTTGAAGATCTACAATGATGGCTGCATGCCGCTGTATCATATCGATGCATATCGTCTTGAAGGAAGCCATCAAGATCTTGGTTTCGATGAATTTTTGGATGATGATGGTATCACTGTCATTGAGTGGAGTGAGTATGTTCCTTCTCTTGTGCCAGAAAATCGTCTTATCGTGACCATTCATCTTTTAGATGAAGATCGCCGTGAGTTTACATTTACTGCATATGGCGAGGCATATGAAAAACTGTTGGAGGAAATCAAATGATCACACTTTGCATGGACACAAGTTCCAAGTACCTTGTTCTTGGAATTTTAAAAGACAATGTTTTGCTGCATAGTATTCAAGAAGAATGTTGGAAAAAACAGTCTGAAGAGATTTTTCCACGTTTGATGGAATTGACTGAACGCTGTGGGATCGGACCGGAGGATATTGATTCTGTCGTCATTACAGAAGGTCCTGGAAGTTATACGGGTGTTCGTATTGCTATGACGATTGCCAAAGTCTTTTGTGTAATGGGAAATAAACGATTGTATACGATCGGTACTTTGCAGCTGTTCGCTGGTATGGAGAAGTGCAGAGTTATTTTGGATGCACGTGGACAAAGAGTTTATACTGCTGTGGTTGATCATGGTAAATACATTGAGGAACCTAGTGTGAAAGGTATAGAAGATGTGGTGGCTCTAGCGGAGGAGCTCCCGGTTATTGGTGATGGTGCTTTGATCGGAAAGGAAAATGTATATCCGAATCTTGCGGCAAATTTTGCGGCATTAAAGGATGTTTGGGTCAAAGCTGAGAATACAAATCTTGTTCGTCCCGAGTATCTGAAGTCTTCTGAATCATATTTGGTCAAATGAATATCAGAGAAATGTGTGATGGGGACTTATTACAAGTTCTTGAGCTAGAGGAATCTCTCTTTTCATCTGAAGCTTGGGATAGAGAAGGTTTTTTATATGAATTACATGATAATCCATATGCCATGATCTATGTTGCAGTCGATGCAGATAAGATCATTGGTTTTGTAGATCTTTGGATCATGTATGATCAAGCACAAATTGCAGATATTGCTGTAGGTCGTGAATACCAAAAAAAAGGTATTGGTCAGCAGCTGATGTATAAGGCTGTTGCAGAAGCAGTCAAGAAACAGTGTGATGTGATGTCATTGGAGGTTAGGGTTTCCAATGAGAAAGCAATCGCACTCTATAAGAAAAATGATTTTATAAATGCAGGCTTGCGTAAAAAATATTATGCGGATGGGGAAGATGCCGTATTAATGGTCAAGCCGTTAGGAGGTCTGAATGACACTGATATTAGCAATTGAAACTAGTTGCGATGAAACAGCTTGTGCTGTTGTTAAAGATGGTAGGGAGATCCTTTCCAGCATTGTATCCTCACAGATCAATGTGCATACTTTGTACGGAGGGGTAGTACCAGAAGTTGCTTCACGTATCCATGTTGAAAATATTTCTGCTGTAGTTTATGAGGCAGTCAAGCAAAGCGGGGTAACGATGGATGATATCGATGCCATCGCATACACACAAGGTCCAGGGTTGATCGGATCTTTACATGTAGGTGTTCAAGCTGCTAAGACATTAGCTTGGATGTTCCACAAGCCGCTTGTTCCGATCAATCATATGACAGGACATATTTATGCGAATAGATTTGTAGATGAGCTTGCATTCCCTTTAATGGCATTGGTCATCTCTGGTGGTCATTCTCAACTTGTGTGGATGAAGAACGATTGGGATTTCAAGGTGATCGGTACAACTTGGGATGATGCCATCGGTGAGGCCTATGATAAAGTCTCACGCGTACTTGGTACAGGTTATCCAGGTGGTCCGATCATTGATAAAATGGCAAAGCAGGGTCATCCGCACTATACATTGCCTTCTCCTAAGACACAGGGAAAATATGATTTCTCTTTTTCAGGATTAAAGACAGCTGTATTGCAGATGATCCAGCGTGAAGAGAAGAAGGGTGAACCGATCATCAAAGAAGATGTTGCATACGCATTTCAGGAAACAGCTTTGCATCAGATGGTCACAAAGACGATAGCAGCTGTAAAGGATTATCAGCCAAAGACATTAGTATTGGCTGGTGGTGTAGCAGCTAACTCTCGTCTGCGCGAATTGATCACAGAAGAGATGAAGGCATATCCAAATGTTAAGCTGATCATTCCTGGTATTAAGTATTGTACTGATAATGCGGCTATGATCGGTGCTGCTGGTTATGTAGCATATACACATCAGCAATTTGGTGATTTGACAGCGGCAGCAGACCCAGGATTAGAAATGCCTGGTGAAAATGAGTGAAATATAAGAAAAATTTCACAAAGAATCATCTGAGTGTTAAAATACTATCGGTGAGGCAAATATGACAGTCAATAAAGTACCGAAGGCAACATTGCAGCGCTATCCGATCTATTTAAAAGCACTGCGAAAGTTGAAAAACAATGGGACAGAGCGGATCATGTCCAAAGAACTTGCCGAATATGTCGGCATAGAATCAACAACTATTCGACGTGACTTTAGTTTTCTAGGCAAACTTGGAAAACAAGGTTATGGTTATGATGTTGAAAAGTTGATCAGTATTTTTTCAGAAGAATTGGGTGTAAATTTTGATGAAAAAATTATTTTGGTCGGTGCCGGAAACCTTGGTAAAGCTCTTTTAAACTACAACAACTGGAATCATGTTGTTGGAGAGATCGTTTGTGCATTTGATATTGCACCGCAGAGTATCAAGGCTGCTGTACCGGTCTACAATATTCGTGATCTTAAAGAAAAAATGCCGCCTGGATGCCGTATCGCAATCTTGTGTATTTCAAAGGATGTTCAGGAAACGATCGATACATTGATCGATTGCGGAATTAAAGGCATCGTAAGTTTTTGCACTGATCATTTCAGTGTTCCAAACGGAATCTTTGTTAAACAAGTGGATGTCGTATCGTCCATACAGGAATTGGTCTTTGAAACCAATCTGATAGAAAAATAAACAGTGAAGGGGAAAGAAAGATATGCCTACAGAAATGAGTGTTCGTGAATTATACGAATTGACATCAGGAGGAACTGAGCTTGAAAAAGATCAGTTAGAATTTGTCCAGCTTCAGGGTTGGATCAGAACAAACCGTTCTGGTAAGAACGTTTCCTTTATCGCCTTGAACGATGGTACATTCTTCAAGAATGCACAGATCGTTTATAGCGCTGATGCTTTGGAAAATTATACAGAAGTTGCAAAGTATTTGACTGGTGCAGCAATCAGTGTTGTTGGTAAGTTCGTTGTAACACCAAATAGTCAGCAGCCATTTGAGATCCAGGCGACGGAAATCAATTTGGAAGGAGCATGTGATAATACATACCCTTTGCAGAAGAAGAGACATTCTTTCGAATATCTTCGTGAGATTGGTCATCTTCGTCCGCGTGCAAATACATTTAGTGCTGTATTCCGTGTAAGAAGTGCTTTAGCTATGGCGATTCATCAGTTCTTCCAAGATCAGGGGTTTGTTTATGTCAATACACCTTTGATCACTGGTGCTGATGCTGAAGGTGCTGGTGAGACATTTTCAGTTACAACACGTGATGATGGAGATTATGAAAAAGATTTCTTTGGCAAGCACGCAAGTTTGACAGTATCTGGTCAGCTACAGGCTGAAGCATATGCACTTGCTTTTAGAGATGTATATACATTTGGTCCTACATTCCGTGCGGAAAATTCCAACACAACAAACCATTTGGCAGAGTTCTGGATGATCGAGCCGGAAATGGCGTTTGCGGATCTGGACTATGATATGGATGTTATCGAGGATCTCATTAAGTATTGCATCAACTATGTATACGATACATGCCCAGAGGAGATGAAGTTCTTTACAGAACGCATTGATAAAGGCTTGGAAGAGCGTCTTAACAAGGTTAGAAATTCTGAATTCAGACGTATGACATATACCGAAGGTATTGAATTGCTGCAGAAGGCTGTAGCTGATGGGGTTAAGTTCGAAAACTCTAAGATCGAATGGGGTATGGACTTGATGACAGAACATGAAAGATATCTGACAGAGAATGTAGTAGATGGTCCGTTGTTCTTGACTGACTATCCGAAAGAGATCAAGGCTTTCTACATGCGCCAGAATGATGATGGCAAGACAGTTGCTGCCGTTGACTGCTTGGTACCTGGTGTAGGTGAACTTGTCGGTGGTTCTCAACGTGAAGAACGTTTGGATGTTCTAGAACATAGAATGGATGAACTCGGCATGGCAAAGGATCACTACCAGTGGTATCTAGATTTGAGAAGATATGGTGGATGCCAGCATGCAGGTTTCGGCGTAGGTTTCGAAAGACTTGTCATGTATATTACAGGTATGGAGAACATCAGAGACGTGATCCCGTTTGCAAGAACACCTCGTAATCTTATGTTCTAATGAAAGAAGAGCAGAATGGAAAAGTATGTACTAAAAGAGTGTTCTGATGGGAGTGAGATTACTGTCAGAGATCTGCAGTTAGTGCTTCTGGAAATGCTCAAAGATATTGATGCATTATGCCGGAAGAATGATATTCCTTTCTGGCTCAATGGAGGATCAGCCCTTGGAGCAGTACGCCACAAGGGCTTTATTCCATGGGATGATGACGCAGATATTGCAATGATGCGTGAAGATTATGAGCGTTTCATTAAGGTTATGCAGGAACAATGTCCAGATCAATATGTATTTCAATGTTTCGATACAGATGATCGCTACAATGTTTTGATTCCAGGAATGAAGATTCGCCGGAAAGGCACATATATTCAGGAAGTAAATACACTGCTGGATAATCGCTGCAAGGGTTATGAAGGTTGTGATGGTGTATTTATTGATGTATTCGTGTATGACTATGTCACACCGAACAAATTCAAAGATCTACCGCCACGTTTATTTAATCAGCTATTGATGCTACCAGAAGTCTTTATCGACAATGTCTTGCATAAGAATCCGGTGAAAATCAAGAAGCTGATCATGGCGAATACACATCGCTATGGCGATCGTTGTCGTAAGGAAAAATCAGATTATATCGGCTTTGATCTGACATGGGTTTGGAAGAGTCCGTTGCATCCATTTGTTTTCCGCTATGATGATATTTTTCCAGTACAATATGTACCATTTGAAGATACGATGCTTCCAATTGCACATCATCCTCATGAATTCCTTTCAATGGGAATTGCACCGAGTTACATGGAGTTGCCGCCGGAAGATAAACGATTTGCCAAGCATACAGTTGATATCAAATTAAAGGAAGAGTAATGCTATATCAAGTCAGTTCAGCATCTAAATACTATGGTGGAAATACCGTATTTGAAGATGTGCAGTTTGAAATTAAAGGTACCGAAAAGATTGCAATCGTTGGCCGTAATGGATGCGGTAAGACAACATTTCTGCGATGCATGTGTGGAGAAGAGAAGTTTGATCATGCAAATGTATCACTTCAGAACAATACTTCGATCGGTTACCTTGCCCAGAAAGTTATTACGCATGAAGAGCGTACTGTGGAAGAAGAGCTAATGACAATATATGAGCCATTATTTGTTTTACAAAAGCAGATGAATGAGCTGGAAGAGAAGATGCAATATGATGCCTCTGATAAAGTATTGTCTAAATATGCACAGCTGCAAGAGGAATTTGAAAAGAATAACGGATATAACTGGGAATCTGAAATGAAGACAGTCTTTACGAAGTTTGGTTTTAAGATCGAAGAGCTTCATAAGAAGATCGCAGAGTTCTCAGGCGGACAGAAGACACGTATTGCTTTTGTACGATTGTTGTTATCTAAACCGGATATTCTCTTATTAGACGAACCTACAAACCACTTGGATCTGGATGCAATCGAATGGCTGGAAGGATATGTTCGTAATTATCCGAAAGCGGTTGTGATCGTGTCACATGACCGTATGTTCTTAGATCATGTTGTTAGTGTTGTCTATGACATGGAGTGCGGCAGGATGAAGCGCTATAGCGGGAACTATAGTGCCTATGTAGAATTAAAGAAAAATGATATGGAGCGTCAGCAGGCGGCATATGAACGTCAGCAGAAAGAAATCGAACGTTTGGAAACGTTGATTGAAAAGTTCCGTTATAAGGCAACAAAGGCATCTTTTGCCCAATCTAAGATCAAATACTTAGATCGTATGGAGAAGCTTGATGCTGTACAGACAGACGATAAGAGATTTCATGCTCAGTTCTCACCTCGTGTAAAGGGTGGTGAGAAGGTATTGGAAACAGATCATCTATGCATTGGTTATGATCATCCATTGAGTGAAGTAACAATGAAGATGATGCGTGGTGATCGTATCGCCATCATTGGTCCTAATGGTACAGGAAAGTCTACATTTGTTAAAACGCTCGTTGGACAGCTGCAAGCACTTGGTGGATCCTACTTATTCGGACATCAGATCGAAATTGGATATTTTGATCAGCAGCTAGCACAGTTTTCATCTGGGAAAACAGTATTAGAGGAATTATGGGATGAACATCCAGATATGGATCGTACAGAAGTAAGAACAGCATTAGGTAGGTTCTTATTCAGTGCGGATGATGTATTCAAAACAGTAGATGTTTTATCAGGTGGTGAAAAAGTTCGTTTATCACTAGCTAAACTGATGTTGATGCACAGTAATTTGCTGATTCTAGATGAACCTACGAATCATTTGGATATTCCTGGCAAGGAAGCATTGGAAGAGGCATTGAAGAGCTATACAGGCACGATCTTGTTTGTTTCGCATGACCGTTATTTCATCTCTAAACTTGCTACATCACTGCTTGTATTTGAAAATGGACAGGCCGACTATTATCCTGAGACATATGATGAATATTGTGAGAAGCAGGCTTTGCAGGAACAGCAGGCAGAGGTAGCCGCATCAGTCAAAGAAGTCAAGAAAGCAGAAGTGAAGAAGCCAAAGAATCCAGAAGCAATTCGCCGTGAATTAGCAAGACTGGAAAGACAGATCACGGAAAAAGAAGACGCACTGGAAGCAAAGAGAGATCTTCGTTTTGAACCGGAATATTATCAAGATCAGGCAAAAATGGATGAATTGGATCGCTCTATAGACGATCTTCATAATGAATTAGCACATCTTTATGAAAAATGGGAAGAACTATCGGAAGAATAGTTCTCCATTTTTTTTGTTTTACGATTTTATTTGCTATAATAGGAAGAGCAAAAAGAAGGAGATAACTGAATTATGTCAAATTGCATCGTAGCACAGTCCGGCGGACCTAGTTCCGTCATCAACGCAACAGTCGCTGGTGTTGTAAAGGCTAACCAGATGAACCAGTTCTATGACCATGTATATGGCGGCTTGAACGGTATCGAAGGTATCCTGCAGGAGAGATTTGTTGATCTCACAAATATGAGTGAAGAAGAAAACCTCATGTTGAGACAGACACCGTCTTCCGCTTTGGGCTCCTGCCGTTATAAGTTGAAGAGAGACAATGTAGCTGATTTCGAAAAGATCATCGCTATCATGGATAAGTATGATATCGAAACATTGTTCTACACAGGTGGTAACGACTCCATGGATACAGTTGCAGCTTTGTCTGAATATGCAGCAAAGAACAACATCACTAACCACAGATTCGTTGGCTGCCCTAAGACGATCGATAACGACTTGATGGAAACAGACCACTGCCCAGGCTTCGCTTCTACAGCTAAGTTCATTGCTACAACAGCTTTGCAATGCTGGTATGACGTTAACGTTTACCCATCTTCCCGTAAGGAAGTATTCATTCTCGAGACAATGGGTCGTGACGCTGGTTGGTTGGCAGCATCTGCTTGCCTTTCCGAGAAGGTTGATATCTTGATCGTTCCGGAAGTTGCTTTCGACAAGGATCTGTTTTTGAAGAGAGTTAAGGAGATCATCGACGAGAAGTCCAAGTGCTTCGTTGTTGTATCTGAAGGTGCTCATTACGCAGATGGTACATACATTTCTGCTGGTGAAGCTAAGAACGACCTCTTCGGTCATGCAGTTCTTGGTGGTGCTGGTAAGGCTCTTGAGAGCATGATCCTTGACGCTGATGTAGCTCCGCGCTGCAAGGTACAGGATCTTTCTACAGCTCAGAGATGCCATGCAACAGAGCAGTCTCTTGTAGACGTTACTGAGTCCTTCAGACTTGGTATGTCTGCTCAGATGCATACAGCTTCTGATCCTAAATTCACTGGCAAGATGGTTGGTGTTAGACGTAAGGACACAGAAGAGTATGATGCTGAATACTTCGCAGTTGATGCTGATAAGGTAGCTAACTTTGTTAAGAACTTCCCAGCAGAATGGTTGCTGCCTGAGTATGCAGGTATCACTGAAGAAGGTTTCAAGTACATGAAGCCGCTCATTCAGGGTCAGCCTACAATTATCTACAAGGATGGACTGCCTGCATATGTAACTCCATACTACATGCGCTAATCAGCTCTAGTAGGATTGAGTAAAGTAAAAGTAATATAACTTTTGAATAAGCAAGATCTTTGGATCTTGCTTTTTTTGTGAATTTGAAGATTTTATACAAATATTGAATTTTAATGTGATTTTATGAAAGGCTTAATTGACTAAGAGTGGTCCTAGTGGTTATGTTTCGTTAGATCAGC
>CAUWCC010000061.1:0-8911 GCA_963556805.1 uncultured Bulleidia sp.
TGTACACAGTCACGTACACTAAGCACAAAAGTCCAAAATTACTTAATTAAGCCAATTCTTTTCACTTCCTTTTATTTCATATGTTGCAGCAGAAACACCAACTCTTATGGCATAGAACTGTTCATCATACAAATCCATAAATTCGGCAGTGCCTTCCAAAGCACGATCCAGTAAGACAGCTGGTTGTAAAAATATGGTTTCCAATATGTTATGTCGCTGCTCTACCTCCTGTTCTACTTCTGCATACGTGCATAGAAGCTGCTTTTCATACTGCTTTTGCTTTTTGACCTTGATGCGTTTTCTATGCAATCTCTGCATACCATATTGCAATGGTAGAAGAATACAAGATACACCCAGCATTACAGTAGGCATCAATACGGATGGTAGAACTGCATGTAATGACCATGGTTCTCCTCTTCGTTGAAAAGATAATAATGCTGTTCCCAAAGAAGCACCTGCGATCAAAACACCTTGCAGGATCATAAAAAACATTGTTTGTTCAGGTTGTTCTAGTTCTTCTAAGGGATGTGGTAGAACTGTTTCGATCAACGTGCCTTTACGTTCTGGTAGAATGCGATTATGCTGCTGTAGTGGATGAACTTGATCTACTACAGCCACTTCACATGGAGCGTCCAATGGCTCTAGATGGATCCGTACGGACGATACTGTGTTGATCGTTAAAAAGTCATCATGCATGATGATCTTCAGATCTTTCAACTGAATAATATCCATATGCTTGAAATCGGCATTTTTTACCATCTTGCCATTCACATATACAAGATCAGATCCTGTCCGAATCTGTCTTCGTACAGGATCCAACTGCACACATCTAGGTGTTAAACCATCTATTTGTATTTCATCATCCAAAAACCCTCCGATCGTGATCAAATGTTGGAAATGATATGTATGAAAACAATCATAGCCGCTTGCTTCTTCATATGCCACAAGCTTTGCAATATCATTTCCCTTCTGCAGTGTATAGATAACGACATGTTCTTTTTCCTCTTTGTGCAAACAGATCAAATTATGTGATATCCTTAAACGATATGCATTCTGAACATGAATAAATAAAACTTCCTCCCCTAATACGATAGTCGTACACCGAGGTTCTTCTGTAAATATCTCACGAACAGTATTATGCTCATACTTTAAAACGATCATGCTGCTTTCTCCATAGGTACTAAGATGTTGCATTTTACACTGTATTTCCCATCCTTTGTTGCAATCTCGATCTTGGCAGAACCTGGTTCTAGTGCTTTTACAGTTCCATGTTCATCTACAATTGCAACTTCATTCTTTGTGGAACGATAGACTAGATCACTCTTTGCATAACCAGAAGGTAGAGCTGTTATCTGGATCTTAGTGGTTTGTCCTACATGGACAGCTTTAGCATAGGCATCAATACCTATGTGATCTGTTTGTGTAGGTCGCATGGAAGGGACGATATGATCACGATCGTATCGCGTACAATGGTCTACCACTTTAAAGTTTTCTAGATGCACTTTACCACCTGGAAATATAGAAGCATTCTCACTTCCTAATAAATGAAAGATCTTGCCGAACCCAATCTTGTTTAACACAGTTCCTCTTGTATTCAGTAATACATTTAAGATCCAATACGCATTCACATCTGCACATACTAAGACATCCGGCTGTCCATCCAGCATCTCTACAGCTATATCGTAAGGAATATCTTCTTCTGACATAGTCTTTTTATCATCTTTATACAAATGAAATAAAGAATGTATATATGCTTTAGCACCCGTCTCGATACCTACATTCATCAAAGACTTATGCAAAAAATCAAACGCAAACTTAATAGCACCTGTGAAAGATGTATTCGCTCTGATCTCTGCCTCTTCCTCATGTTTAAAGTTTTGAATGAGACGTAATTTGCCATTACGGATCTCCATACCTGCTTCATGATCCTGTGATAATGTCAATTCTGCTCTACCACTGGCATGGATGCGAATCACAAGCTGTGCATTGACTGTCAACATGTGTGTTCCTTCAATCGGTATTTGCAATCTACAGATCGGTATTTCTATAGGTTCTTTCTCCATCGTTGCAAACATTTCGCGTAAAGAACCAATACAATCTGATATTTCTAATTTTGAAACATCTCCATACAACGCCCGATAACTATCTATTCTCACTCCTAGATCCTGCTGGGTATGACATGTGATCTTAAAGAAAGCACCTTGCAGTAAGTCTTCACTTGATTTCCATTTGTATTTAATATGAATGCCGTTTAATTGCAGCTGTGCATACATCTCTTCCCCATGCGGCAATGTTTTAGAAATGTCGGCAAAAAAGCCTTGTGTACCGACATTCCAATTCACGCGATACCCACTTTTTGTCAAAGCCGCATTTCGAATCTGAAAAGAAGCAGGGGCAGCTGATGTACTGTCCCCTTGTTCTTCTATTACTTTTACTTTTGAAAAATCTACATCACTTTCTCCACTCATCTCCATATGATCGGTATATGTCATAGGATCTGCTACTTCTACAAAGATTGAAAAACCTCGTTCGGTAGTATCAAGTGTTTTGATCCGATAGACACATTCTTCATTATCTATGAGCAGACATACAAGCTCATCTGGCTTCAATGGGTCAGAACTCTGTACAACAAAGTGATTTTCATCCTTCTTTTCTACGATATCAGCATGATAGATCACTGTTTCGTCTTTGATATCAATATCCTCTACTTGTTCCCATTGCGGGTCATTCAAGCGTTGGATACATGTATCCAGCATACTTTCCGCTTCTTCTGCTCTTATATATGCTTTAGGATCGATATGCCCATGTTTTACTTTCAATAATCGTAGAGCCGCCGCTGTCATGATCTGTTTGCGATATTGACTATTTTCGATGCCTTTTACAATAAATTCCTGTTCATCTTCCTGTAGTAAGTTACACATTGTGTAGGCTGCAATCTCATTGGTGAGAGGTTGTGTAAAAGCAATGTCATCTTCATACGCAATGATACCAAAATCAGCTGCATCATTGGCGGCTTGATAATATGGGTCATTCTCTTGTACGTCCCCAATCATGACAAGGCTGGAAGAAGAAGGTGGAATCCCACCTTCTTCACACATCCTTTTCAGCCATTCTCCTATTGTTATGTAAGTATCATGCTTTGCACAACCTGTACTTACAACAAGGAAGATAGAAAACAGCAAACAACTAAGCTTGCATTTCTTCTGCATTATTTACGATTGTTTCTTCCAAAGACTCATAGTTGGAAGCGGCCATATCAAGAAATGAAGCATAGGCATCGATTACATGCTTCTGTTCCTCGAAGCGTTTGGAAAATAAGTCAAATCTTTCTCGTATCCTACTTCCACCCTCAGAGATCCATACACCATCCAATGCATGCATCTGGTCTTTCATTGAAACAAGAAGTTCATAGATATCTGAACTTACCGTCTTTATCTTTTGTGCGTATTCTCTTACTTCATCAAGCGAAATCTGAATATCATCCATAGCCATGTCTCCTTATTTCACAAGTCTAGCAGCACAAGATACAAGTTCATCTTGTGTACTCCGATAAGCTGCTGCACTGTTCTTTAAAAAATCTCCATATTGTGCACAAAGAACAGCCATACTTCGTAGGGTTCCCTCATACTTTTGAATCTCCGTCGTAAATGCAACGTTATCTTTGCCATGCCAAGATGCTTGAAGGGCATCTACCATACTGTAAAGTTCATTGATATGGTTTTCGTATACAATACGGTCTGCTTCCATATGTGAGGCACAGGCGTCTAACTGCCAAGGTTCTACTTTGATCAATTTCATCTTGTGATCTCCTTTCTACTATCTATATACAGCACAAAAAGAGATACCCTCGAAAGATCGACCACATTTATTTTTTAGCAAACCTTCCAAATAAGAAATGAAAAAGAGAGGTTGATCCACCTCTCTATGCTATTCAGCTTTTTTTTCGTCATTAGCATGAATCTCTGCAATGATTGCATCGATATGCTTACCCTGTTCCATCGTCTCATCGATCACAAAAGTTAGATCTGGTGTACGTCTAATATCCAAACGCTTGGACAATTCTGTACGGATATAACCTTTAGCACGATTCAAAGCCTTCAAACCAGCGGTAGCTCTTTCCTGCTTGCCAAGAAATGAGCAGAAGACTTTTGCATAACTGTGATCATTAGATACATGAACATCTGTAATTGTGACAAATCCAACATTAGGATCTTTCAAGGAAAACTGTACGATATCACTAATATTCTTACGAATAATACCTTCCAGCCTTCTCTGCTTTACACTAGGCATAGTTTATTCACCTTCGACTTGCTGTTCCTCGAATGCTTCCAATGTATCGCCAACCTTAATATCGTTATAATTTTCGATTGTGATACCACATTCATAGCCTGTCGTTACTTCCTTAGCATCATCCTTAAATCTCTTCAAAGACTTCAGCTTACCTGTATAGATAACAATACCCTCACGGATCAAACGGATACCGCATGTATTTGTGAGCTTACCATCTGTAACCATGCAACCGCCGATCGTACCAACTTTAGATACCTTATATGTCTGACGGATCTCTGCCTGACCGATTACTACTTCTTCATATACCGGTTCCAGCATACCCTTCATAGCAAGTTCCATTTCTTCCGTTGCCTTATAGATAATGTTATGCAAACGGATCTGAACATTTGCTTCTTCAGCTTTTTTACGGATATTTGCATCAGGTCTTACATTAAAACCGATGATCATAGCATGAGAAGCACTCGCCAGCATGATATCAGATTCAGAGATCGCACCGGCTGTTGAATGAATAACATTGACCTTAACACCCTTGACATCCAGCTTCTCCATAGAGCTCTTAACAGCTTCTGCAGAACCCTGTACATCAGCCTTGATAATGATTGGAATCTCCTTGATCTCACCACTATCAATCTGCTCAGCCAAGTCTTCCAAGGACATAACAGATGTCTTTCTACGATCTGCTTCGATCTTACGTCTCTTACGACGATCGGCAACCGCACGTGCATCCTTTTCATCTTCATAACCACGGAATAGATCACCAGCAGCCGGTACATCATTCAAACCAATCACCTCTACTGGTGCACTTGGCCCTGCTGTCATCAATTCTCTGCCGTTTTCATCAGTCATACGACGGATCTTACCAAAGCATGTACCAACAACAACTGGTTCACCATGATGCAATGTACCATTCTGTACAAGCAATGTTGCAACAGGACCTCTGCCCTTATCCAACTTTGCCTCAATAACTGTACCAGAAGCGATCTGATGAGAATTAGCTTTCAATTCCTTTACATCGGCAACCGTCAAAATCGTTTCAAGCAATTCATCAATACCATCTCCATTACGAGCACTTGTATGAACGAAGATCGTATCACCGCCCCATTCTTCTGGCATTACTTCATGTTCTGCCATTTCCTGCATAACACGATCCGGATTAGCATCAGGCTTATCGCACTTATTGACAGCTACAATGATCGGAACTTCCGCAGCCTTGGCATGGTCAATGGCTTCCAATGTCTGCGGCATGACACCATCATCCGCAGCAACAACGATAACAGCAATATCTGTAACACTGGCACCACGTGCACGCATAGCAGTAAATGCTTCGTGACCAGGTGTATCCAAGAATGTGATCTTTCTGCCATCGATTTCAACCTGATAAGCACCAATCGCCTGGGTAATGCCCCCAGCTTCACCGGCAGCTACGCGGCTGGCACGGATCTTATCAAGAAGTGTTGTCTTACCATGGTCGACATGACCCATGATCGTAACGATTGGAGGTCTTTCCTGCAAAAGATCAGGATCTGCATCAAATTCAACTTCCAATGAATCTTCTTCTCTTTCCTTGACCTTTGTTGCCTCGATATCATAACCGATACAAACAAGTTCAACAGTCTCATCTTCCAATGGAGAGTTGATCGTTACCATCTTACCTTCCATAAACAAGGACTTGATGATATCAGATGCCTGTCTTCCTACCTTCTCAGCCAATTCACCTACTGTGATACCTTCTGTGTAAGTAATTGCTTTAATATCCGGCACCTGCTGTCTTCTAGGCTGGAAATTATTATTGTTATTAGGGCGATTGCCATTGCGCTTATTCTGCGGCTTTCGCTTATTATTGTTTTTCTTCTTCTGCATATTTACCTCCTCTTCTTTCGATCATAGAGACAAATGTCTCACACCAATTTCTATAAAGATCCCTTCTTTCCAGATATGTGCATGATCATAAGGACTTCAGAATTTCTTCATAGAAAGATTCTGGGATATCTACCCCAAGAGCACTCTTCAACGAACCCTTTTTACGTGCTGCTGCAACAGCATCAGGATCCCGCTTCAAATAGGCACCATGCCCATTTGCACGCCCCGTCAAATCGACCTTGAGATCGCCTTCGGGTGTACGTACAACACGGAGAAGTTCCTTCTTAGGAAGGGACTCTCCTGTTGCAACGCATCTGCGCATAGGAATCTTCTTAGGCATTAGTTTTCCTCATCATCGTAGTAATCATCGTATTCATCGAATTCTTCATCGATGCCGAGCTCACGATCCTCTTCTGCCTGACGCTGTGCCTCGATCTCCTCGAGTTCTTCTTCTGTATACAATGGAGCCTGCTGAGATGTTGCAAGCTTTTCCTTGATCTGTCTCTCCAACTCCTTGTTGTCGATCTTATAGTTATCTTCGCTATCCGTCTTCTTCTTTCTCTTCTTGGACTTAAAGTCCTGCTTCGGCTTAGCAGTCGTGTCTGTCAACTTTTCAAACTTAGATACATATGTGTTTTTCTCAGCCATTGATTCCAAATCAGCATGTTTATGTTTCACAGGCGTTTTCTTTTCATCCTCCACAATCTCATTAGATTCTTCAGTAGTTGCTTCTGCATCCTCTGCTTCAACTACCTCTTCAACTGTATCATCAAATGCAGCTGTATCTTCTTCAGCAACATCTTTCTTTTCGTCAGCATTCTCCATTGCCATATCTGTGATGATCTTCTCAGATACAGCTTCCTGCATCTCTTCTGGAATGAAACCCTCTTCTTCCATTTCGATCTCTGGCTGTTCAGCCTTCTTCTCTTCAAGTGCCTGGATCGCAGCCAATCTCTTTTCTTCTGCAGCCTTAGCTTCTTCTTCCATACGTTCGATCTCACGGCGTGCAGCTTCCTTGCGATATACTTCTTTCTTCAATTCAGCTTCCGCAAGCATCTGGTCATAATCATAACCAGCTTCTTCCAACTCTTCACGAGTCTTAATATCGATCTTACGATCTGTCAGCTTTACAGCAAGACGTGCATTCTTACCACGCTTGCCAATAGCCAAGGACAACTGATCCTGGTCTACAACAACGATCAAAGAACGATCATCACGGCCAGGGAGAACAACCTTGATCTCAGCTGGCGCCAAAGCATTACGTACCAGTTCTGTAATATCATCAGACCACTGGAAAATATCGATCTTCTCACCCTTTAATTCGTTGATGATCTCCTGTACACGAGCCCCTCTTGGACCAATACATGCACCGATTGCATCTACATCAAGATTATGACTCATAACAGCCATCTTCGTACGATCACCAGCATCACGAGCAATTGCCTTAATTTCTACTGTACCATTAAAGATCTCTGGTACTTCTTTCTCAAACAATCTCTTAACGAGCATCGGATCTGCACGAGAAACCATGACCTGAGAATCTTTTGTATCTTTAGATACATCTGTTATGACAACACGAATCTGCTGTCCCTCTACAAGTCTTTCCTGCGGGATCTGCTGATGTGCAGGCATGATTGCTGTTGTTCTACCGAGATTAACAAGAACAAAGCGATCCTTAACAGACTCAACGATACCAAGTACCATATCATCCTTCTGATCGATATATTCGTTATAAACAGCAACCTTCTCTGCTTCTCTGATCTTCTGTCTCATGACATTCTTTGTCAAAGTTGCAGCTGCACGAGAGAAAGTTGGGACTTCAATCTGACGTGTAACAGTACCGCCTAATTCAGCCTCAGGATCGATCTCCTTTGCGTCTTCCAAAGAAACCTCAAGTTCATCATCCTCTACTTCTTCCACAACGGTGTAATTCTGGAACAACTCGATTGTCTTTGTTTTCTTGTTTACTTCTGCATAGACATCGATATCCTGCAGTTCGGCTTCTTTCTTATATGCTTTAGCCAATGCCTCGCAAAGCGCATCCATAACGATGTCTGCTGAGATCTTATGTGCATCCTCGATCGCCCCCATCGCTTTGATCATATCTTTGTACTTCAGTTCCATGTTTATCTCCTTAAAACTTAACAGCCATGCGAATGAAACTGATATTTTCTTTACTAAATTCCATCTTCCGCACAGCAGCCTTATCACGATAGGAAAGAACGATCACACCATCATCTACAGAGACGATCTCACCTGTGACCTCTGTCATCCCCTTCACTGCATCCTTCAGTTCAACATAGATATATGCACCTTGCATATGATCTAATTCATTCAGATCTTTGATCTCACGCTCAGCACCAGGACTGCATACATCCAATGTATACTCACACTGGATTGGATCTTCACGATCTAAGACCTCACTGATCTTATCGCTGACCAACGCACATGTATCCAGATCGATTGAACCGTCATTACGGGTGATCGAGATCTCGAGTGTATGCTCATCGCTGTGCCATACAATCTCATAGAGCCTAATTCCTTCCGCTTCTAGGACAGGTCTCAACATTGCTTCAAGCTTCTGTGTAATTTCCATATTCCTCCGTAACAATAATGAAGGAGTGCTTTCGCACTCCTTGTTCACATTAATGATAATACCCTATAAAAACTGCTTATACAAGCCTTTTTCTATGATTCGCAAGGAAATGAAAAATGCAAGAGATATTGCGTAACTTTTCCGACTTTTTTTACGTACGGGAAA
>CAUWCC010000062.1:0-8703 GCA_963556805.1 uncultured Bulleidia sp.
CTTTCTTGGATACTTTGCCCAAAAAGATTCAAAATCAAATTCAGAATGAGAATCGCTTTCTCGTTCATCGGTAGATGAACAAGATATATTCTTATTCTTTTTATTCTTATTTCTTATTGTTCTTCTATCCGGTGTACTTGGTGCGGACGAATTACACCATGTTGTGGTACTTGGTGTGCCCTTATATATTTTGAGCTACCTTTGAGCTACCGTTATGAATTTATATGCACTTAATACCCAAAAAAGGCTTGTTTATCACGTTTTCTATTTTTAATACAACAAACAGAATACAGGTATAAATTCGAACCGTTCACTATATGATGTTCATCATATTAGACCATTAGCTTATGGTGGTAATAATAGTTTTAGTAATCTGATCCATTTGCCGAAACCAACACACAAGTGTGACAAGTTGGTGGGCAGGATATTAAGAAAGGATGATTCTCTTGAGTAACGAACACAAAAAATTTCAAGAATTAAAAGTGGATACTTCTTATATCGGATTAGCTCGTGAAAATAATCCAAAGTATTTTTGTACACCAGTAGGAGCAACAATAATTGGATGGGACAATGGGATACATTATGTCTTTATAAATGGTTTTGATGAAATGGTTTTTGTTGTAAATCCAGATACTTGTTGTGATTACTACGTATATCCATTAGCAAATAATTTTTACGATTTCTTAAGTCATATACTTGCTGTAAAAAACACTAATATCTTACAACAGATTATTCAATGGGATAAACAGCAGTATTTAGACTTCATTGCTTCTAGAGAAGAAGTTGAATATGCTTCCAAAAAAGAAGTCATAGAAGTGCTTGATGCAATACATTCAATGGGAGTTTTACCCATGGAGAGTCCCTTTGAGTATGAAAAAAAAATACAGACTGAATTCCAGTATGCAAGAATAGTTTATAGCGATGAGTTTCATGAGATTACTGGAAAATGAAATTTGATTTAAAAAGGCTCAATTGACTAAGAGTGGTCCTGATTGTTACGTTCCGTTAGCTCATCATCCAAATATGTTCGGAGTGAGCCATCCAATCATAGTAATCACTTCTACTGATATAAGGAACGTCCTGTTTCATGCCTTAGTTCTGTTACTACCTGAGCTATTTTTGCTGTTCTCTCTTTCTCTTTCCGTAACCAAGGTATCAAATTTTTTTGAATTCTTTTATCCATCTTGTCAAAGTTCCACTATTTGATAGACCAAGATCAAAAGATACAGAGTGTTTTGATTCTTCGTTTTTGATAGATTTCTATTTTTTTTCAGTTAATTTCATAAGAAAAGTGAACCATCTAAGTTAACTATTCACCTTGTCCAACTTTTGGTGGCACTTCAGATACATAAGAGCCTGCGGGCTCTTTTTTGTTAGGAAGTGCTATAATCGGTAAGTATGATCTATGCACATTATAAAGAGATACAAGACACTATCGGTCCACATACCAGATTGTGTGTTGTATCCAAGAATCGAACAAAAGAAGAGATCTTATCTTACTATGATGCAGGTGAGAGGATATTTGGTGAAAACCGGGTACAGGAATTATTGACAAAAGTCGATCTCCCCAAGGATATACAATGGCATTTCATCGGTCACTTGCAAAGAAACAAAGTCAGAGACATTCTTCCCTATGTATCCTGTATACAATCTTTGGATCGTGAAACACTAGCAGATACATTAGAGAAAGAAGCTGCCCACATTGACCGCAAGATCGATGTTCTATGTGAATTCCATCTTGCCTTGCAAGATCATAACAAAACAGGACATGACCCTGAAGATGCTGTTCCTTTTGTATCTTACTGCATGCAGAAAGAGCATCTCAACGTCCAAGGCATCATGGTCATTGGTCCCCATACCAACGACCAAAAAGCTATTGCGGAAGTATTCCAACAAGCACAGGACCTTTTCCATCTATTACAGGATACTTTCGGTAAAGAACACATACAAGTGTTATCTATGGGCATGAGTCATGACTATAAACTAGCTGTACAATACGGATCAACTATGGTCCGCATCGGCACATACTTATTTCAGGAGGAAGAATTATGACATTCACAAGAAAGAGCGCGGATCTGACACCGATCGTTGATACCGTCTTTTCTATCGTATCTAAAGCTAAAGCTGATAAAGCAGAAAACGGCAATGATATCGTTACAGATGCTACGATAGGTTCCCTTTATGGTGAAGATGAAAAACTCGTTGCATATGATTCTGTATTTGATCACTATGATGCCATCGATCATCGTTCCAAAGCTGCCTATGCGACAAGTTTTACAGGAAATCCCGACTATCGTACAGATGTATGGGATTGGGTCACAATGGGGCAAGACATCGATATACCTCACACTGTCATTGCTACACCTGGTGGCAGTGGTGCGGTATCCATGGCTTTCACTACCTTCCTTGATCAGGGTGAAACAGCCATCCTGCCTGAGATCGGCTGGGGTTCCTACACATTGATGTGCCATGAAAATAACATCGATCACATTACCTACCATAACTTCAAAGATAACAAGTTTGATCTTGATTCCTTGAAAGAACAAATCGATATCGTAAAAGCAAAACAAGACCGTGTCTTGATCGTTCTCAACGATCCATGCCACAACCCTACTGGTTATTCTTTAAGTGATGAAGAATGGAAAGCACTGACAGATCTTTTGAATGAAGAAAGCAAAGATGCTTCCATCATCTTAGTCAACGATATCGCCTATATCGATTATGCCAACTGTTCCAGTGAAGAAGCACGTTCCTATATGCAGCATTTCAAGGACCTCAATGAAAATGTCTTAGTAGAAGTATGCTTCTCTTGCTCTAAGACTTTGACAAGTTATGGACTTAGATGCGGAGCGGCAGTATTACTATCTAAGACACAAGAAGCAGTAAGAGAAGCAGAGATCATCATGGAGAAGAAGGCACGTGCCACATGGTCTAACATTCCAAACGCTGCCATGAAGAACTTCTCATGGATCGTATCCGAAGGTAGAGATGCCTTCATGAAAGAAAAGCAGTCATATATTGACTTGATGAAGGAAAGAAGCGACCTCTTTGTCAAAGAAGCAGCCGCTTGCGGTCTTTCCCACTACCCATACAAAGAAGGTTTCTTTGTAACTGTCTGCACAGAAGACAATGCCTACCGTGACCGTGTTCACCTAGCCCTGATGCAGCATCACATCTATACTGTAAAAGTAAACAAAGGCATCCGTGTTGCCGTATGTTCCCTCCCATTGAACAAGATCAAAGGCCTTGCCGCAAAGATGAAGTCCATCATGGAAGAGACAAAATAACATGCCGGCAGCTACTACACATTCCGCTTTTGCAAAAGATGTTTTTCGTTCTCTGCCGGTGCAGATACAAGAAAAGATCAAGGACTATAACTTGTTCTTAGTTGGTGCACAAGGTCCTGATCTTCTCTTTTTCAACAATTTTTCTGTTCTGCCCGGCACAACATGTCCGATCGGTAGCCGAATGCACAGTCAAAAAATACCGGAAGTGATCCGCTATTTTGATACCCATACAAAAGAAGAACCACTACTAAGATCTTACTTATATGGATATCTATGCCACTATGCCATGGATTCCCGTATCCATCCCCTTGTCTATGCCATGACAAAAATACAAGAGGAGAAAACACATGAGAATGATATGGACATCCATTTCCGCATTGAATCAGAATATGATATCTATACTCTCAGTAAATCTGGAAAAACTTGGCATGACTATGATGTATACAACGATTTGAAGTTGAATGCATCTGATACAGAAGCCTTAGCTGTTTTGTATCAGGGGATGTTAAATGAAATATTCAATATCTCTTTAACAAAGAAAAAGCTAATCCGCTGCATCAAGGATGCATCTTTGATGACACGGTTCTTGAAGCCTTCTGAGAAAAAGTTTGATGTTGCACATGGTCTAGAAACATTCTTCCATATCCCACGTCGTATCACTGGTATGATGCTAAGTGGCAGAAAACAATATACAGCATTAAATCAAGAACATATGCCATGGCATCCTGTCTTTGATGAAACGATCACATATACGAATTCATATGATGATCTCTATGACAAAGCAAAATACTTTGCCATGGATCTGATACAGGAAGTGAACTATCGTGATATTGATCGTACATTTAACGGTAAACCGATGTAAAGTTGTTTGTTCGTTTAGGTAACAATGTATTTTTGCTTAGGATGCAGATGCTTTGAAAGCATTGCATCCTTTTCATGTGCTGGAACAAGTGTGTTTATTCTTTCTATCATTCCATATCCTGTCTTACGATGCGAATGCTTCAGCGGTAAATATTTTAGAATAACATTCTAATTTCAAGATCTATTATTTGCTTGTCGTAATGATAATGTTATATACATTGGCGTGGGATATATTTTACATGATTTAGCAACATCAAACGGAGATAGCTTATCTTTAGCAGCTAACTCAGCAACTCTCATAGTCTTATTGGAAATGTAACAATTTCTTTTTACGATATCAAAATCTACAGTTGCTTTATCGACAAAAAAAAGAGAGGTTTCCCTCTCCTTAAGATACATATCATCTACACCTCTCTGGAAACTCCTTTGCCAAAGCTTCTTCCAGTTTTCCTTCTTGTGCTAAAGGAAGAGAATCTAACAATCTTAAGTTATCCTTCTCAATAGAAAATTCATCTGTGAAACCAAGTAAGAATGATTTAGCGATTCTATAGATGATTTCTGTAGGTGCAAGTCCATATACCTGTTTTGCAAAAATATGATTCAGTCTTTCTTGTTTATCCGGGAACAAGTCCTTCATCTTTTCACTGCGGTATAAACGTTTCACGATCTCTGCGATGTATAATCCTGACTTCATATACGGATCGATAAATGTGTTATCTGGATCATCAAAGCACCCAGGATTTTCTTGTTCTAGATAATCCACCATTTCTGCAACTACCTTCTTTGGAGTAAAGATCTGATTTGTCTTCTGCGGTGGGATAAAGTCAAAGATATCTTCTTTTGTGCCCGCATCGAAATAATTTGCCAATCTCGTTTTCAGCTCTAAGAACCTTTGCACCGACTCATCAAATACGTCTTCATCAAAGAGATGTCCTTCATACCATTTCTTCTGACCTGTTTCTTCATCAACGTATTCACCACCATCTCTGAGAAAACGGAATTCATCCAGTGTAATACTTGTGACTTCAAAGAATACTGGTCCAGGTATGATCATATCGAAACTAGACAACTTTGTATCTTTATTACCATATGCCATTAAGAAAGAAGGAATTGTACGTGTAAACCCACGAAGATGATCTCTTACACCTTCTTCAATAGACTGCTTTTCCACATTCTTCTGATGCGTTTCAACAGTCTTAACGATGTTCACCGCCTGTTCCTTTGGGGCATTTACAGCTATTTGATTTACTGCCTGTTTAAATGCCTCTTGTGCCTCTATATCTTTCTTGGCTGCTTCTGCATAAATAGCTGCAACCTCTTCATCCGTCTTCGCAAGATTCAACTTTTCATTCTTTTCTGTTTCATTGATATTTCTCTGAATATCAAAATCCCCATAGGCCTTCTCCACCTTGATTTTAACATCAGTCTTGATTGTACGAGTAATCCTGTTTTGTTCTCCTGTAGACAAGCCTTTTCCATAATTCAACTTTGCCTGTTCAATAAGCGGTTCAGTGATTTTTTTGGTTAACACTTTCGTCAATTCTTCTTTACTATCGTTCTTCTTTGGCTTATCTTCTTTTGAGAACTGAATATCATCAACAGCTTTTTTAAGTTCCGATCCCATGTCTTCAAACAACTTCGCACCAAAGAAATCCTCTACATGCTTTTCGACAACACTTTCATCCAAAGAAACAACACTGTTCTCATCCAAATATAATTCTTCTGCTGTTTCAGCACTAATTGGAATATCTTTCTTATTCGGTTCTTCTACTGGTGTAAACTTTTCCAAGATCTTAACGACCTCAGAAGGTGCACCAAAGATATTAGAAATATTCTGGAACAAGAAATTAGACACAAATCCGCGCTTTACCACTTCTGTTGACTTGATCTTTCTTGGTACAGATAAAACTTCAGCAGCGTCAAGCTCGACCATCTTCCCTTCATCATCTTCACCAATAACCGGAAAGAAATTCAACAAACGTTTGATATTATCTTCTCTTGCAGAAGTACTTCCTCTACCATCTGATGTCTCACTAGACAAATCATTCGCAAACTTCTCATAAACCACAAGATTTCTTGCTGGATCAAAATCAAATACATATGCTCTTTCCTTACGATAACACTTTGTTCCATCCTGGAAGAGACATGGATTCTGTGCACGAAAAGCAGCTTGCATGTAGAGTGACGGACTTGAAATATTTGATAACATCAAAACAGCAGTCCATTCTTTAACAGTAATACCTGTCATAAGCTGACCAACAGTAAGAGTAATCGTATATTTATAGTTTGCAATCGCATCTTTAACTCTTGTATATGCAGATTCTGTTTCTTTCACATCATCAACAGAACCATCACCAGCAGCGAGAACGATCTTATAATCTTTAAATACAGGATGATCTTCCAACTTTCTAGCCAATGCTTTACAACTATCCACTCTATCCAGCATCCAAACTGTATGTTTCAACTCGTCTCTAAGTTCTGGCGTAGAGAAAGGATATTTCTCATTTCTAGTTAAAGCATCCAGAAAGTTGTTCACAGCTGCTTCATGTTTAAAGCGTATACCTTTATCGGTTTTAGAATCATTTGTAGAAAAGAACTCATTGAGATCAAAAGCATAATCTTCTCTTTCATCACCGATCTTTGTTCCTTCACGAATAACATTCTCGATCATTTCGGACATCTTGTATGTAAACATACTAAGCTGGGGAAGATTTTTATATGGATCAGGTTCAGTAGGATCCATATGATTTTTCGGCCAGTTTTCCTTTGCCTGCTGCTCATCCACATATGTCCAGTTAAAGATAGCATCCTCATCAAACTTATCATTTGCTAGTGCCTTAAATGGAGTTCCAGAGAGATGCAGTGCAAACTTGTACTGAATATGGTCAAACAAAACATCTGTCTTATATGTGTCTACACCTTCATGTGCTTCATCGATCACAAGAAGATCCCATTCTGTATTTGAAATCTTTCTATATTTCTGATATTGACCACCAAAATATACACTACCCTTAAGATCCTGCAGAGACTCAAATTCAATATAAGGAGCTCCATGCAAGATTAAGTCTGAATCACTATCAACAACACAGTTCTTACCTCTAAGTGCTGGTGTATTAGACACAAAATATGTAAATTCCTTTTCTGGCACAAACTGCATAAAGTCAGAGTACCAGCTATTTGCAATTGCTGGTCTATTTGTGACAACAAGAACTTTTTTGGCTTGAATCTTTCTCGCAAAATCATATACAGCAAGTGTTTTACCAAATCTCGGTTTAGCATTCCATAGGAACGCTCCGCCTTCATGTGATCTCATGTAATCAATTGTTTTAGAAACAGCTAGTTTCTGCTCATTACGAAGTTCATACTCTTCTGTACATCTTGTATCATCGAGCTCTGTTTTTCTAGCCTTGAATGTATACAACATATTTCTGGCATTTCTTGGAATGATCTCAAACCATTCCGTCTTAGGTTGCCGCCTAATGTTCTCTTCAACCAAATAACGATGAAAATCATGGTCAGTAAAAGACTCCCCAGACCCATCGTCATATGTAGCAGTCATACGCCATTCTTCTTCATATCGAATATCTGCTGTATGTGTCTGCTGCTTTAATCGTTTATCTACATCATTTTCTGTATATCCGATCTTTGACCATCCATCATGTCTCTTGATTTCAGGTGTTGTATAACAATAGATCATTGGAACAACACTTTTGACTGTCTTGATATCTGTCTTTGCCATATCAAACCATCTCCTGTACATTCTTTTCAATGAACTCTATCTCATGCTCATCCAATCCATACTTCTTGTATAACTGCTCATCAACATCGTGGATAGACTTAGACCAATCAATGTCAGAATTTGACGTAAAATCTTGCATTGGAACATATTTCCAAACTTTTTTAGAGTTATTCTGAGTTACTTTTAATATACCCAGCATAGCTCTCGCAAACTTAGTTTTTACATATTTCAAAATAGCTTCAGCTTCTTCTTTGGTATCTACTTCACCAATAGATATAAACGTTTCAGTAAAGCCGATGAGCGGAGTGCCGATGAGCGGAGTGCTTAATACTTCTCCTATTGCACCGCTACCGTTTGCTTTTGGTACTAATACTTTGTATTTATATATGTTAGGAATATCTTCTATATAATCTTTTCTAAACCACCTATAAGTTCTCTTATTTTTTATGTTACCAAACATTTGGATATACTCATGAGAATCATTTGGCTTTTCTTCTGTAAATAATTTAGGCATCCTTTCAAATGCAGATGTGCTAATACGAGCATCTGATGTTTTCGATAATTCTTTTGGCTCTTCTTCATATGCAATAGGTGAAAATCTATACACACCTCTATTTGTCATAATTGTCATTAAACTAATAGGATTATGTTCTTCAACCTTTTTCTTAATACTATTCAACTCTTCATATTGTAAAAAGGCTCCTATTTTACCAAAATTCTTAGATTTATCATAGTATCCAATACAAACACCACCTTTTATATCTGTATTCTTAAACACTTGTGAAGATTTTTGTTCGTAAAACAACACTTTAAAAT
>CAUWCC010000063.1:0-8660 GCA_963556805.1 uncultured Bulleidia sp.
TGTACACAGCCATGTACACTAAGCACAAAAGTCTAAAATTAGTTAATTAAGCCTTTTGAAATTTATGATTTTCTCATACTTACGTTCGTTTTCCATGTAATGCCTCTCCCGAACACAGATGCTGTGCATCTTTCAACTTAACAGCATTATAACATGACTACAATAAATTGTAGGTCCAGTTGTGGTCATTTTCTTGCAAGATCTCCTGTAATTCCAGTAAATCTTTGATCATACGATTTGGTCTTGCCTTTGTAATACGTTTTAAGCCTTTCTCATTTGTCACATAGCCTATAGCATACACACATGCCCTTCTTGCCATACGTACGTCCCTAGCATGATCACCGATGTAAACACAATTATCGTGTCCCATCTGCAATGCGTAACAAATACGGCGTAATGCATCAGGTGCTGGTTTCGCTTTTTTATATACTTCAGCGCCCATGACCATATCAATATACTGATCTAAATCAAATTCTTTCAACCAGTACTGGCAATTCTCAGTTGGTCTCGATGTTACAACACCAACTGTATATCCATTCCGCTTCAACCACATAAGGATCTCCAAAGCGTGCGGCATCGTATTTACGAGACCCAACGCAGGCAGATTTTCTTGGAAAGAGCGGAATTCGGTCGTCAGCTCATTTGGATCCTGATCTTGAAATAGACGAGCAATTTCTTTACGATCGTTTGCACCAAATACTTCGATCTGTGTACGATCATCAAAATCATCGACTGTACGGTATTTATCGAAGAGGTATCGATAGGATTCATTGACCATAGCTTGTGTATCCATTAAGGTACCATCAAAATCAAAGAGGACTAAAGGCTTAGTATCCATCTTACGTTTACGATTAAATACATAAAGAACAAGTGCTAAGATGCCGGTGCATATACCAGGCCATTTCATGATCGGTGTCATGTTAGCACGTCCATACAATGCTACGTTGACAAAGAAGCGGGATAGACCAATCCATAACAATGCTAAGGCTGCTGCATCCCCGCGATGTTTATCATCAAAATACCTGCGGTATACAAACTCAAGCAGGATATAACCCAGAAAATCTACACCAACAACAAGAATAACGCGCCAAGACGTAAGTGCACTCGGCAATCTGGATATTCCTATAGCCAGCAATACTTGCGGCAATGCACAATCCAGTGTTCGTAGAAAAGACATGTAATTCTTTTTTGTATAAACAAAGAGAAATATGCATGCCGCTAAAAGTCCGCCTAGAGTTTCAAATCCATCATAGAAGAAGAGAAAGAAGCGGTCGAAATGAACAAATCCATTCTCCAAATACCAGAATAGTCTCGCTCCCAATATACCGAATACGACGCATCCTAAGAAGATATCTTCTGCAAATGCTTTTACATATCCATTTTTCTTCATTTCTTTGCGGAAAAGGATATAGGCTAAAAATGCACCCGCTAGTACTGCAAGACCTGACCAGCGAATTACTACTCCCTCAAGCATGACTACTCATCCTTTCCGCAATACATTTCAAAACGTTTTTTGATCTCATTTGCAGCAGAGAAACCAGCTTGCTGCAACCCATAGTTTGTAACTGCCGACTCGATCAAGATACGCATATTACGACCCGCACTTACCGGCAATACGATCGTTGGAACCATTGCGTCTAGGATATTTGTGTAATGTACTGCTTCATCGCCAATACGGTTATACTCATCTTTTGCGTCAAATTTAACAAGTTTAATGACCATATCTACAGGCACACGTTCATTCAGTGCACTCGCACCAAACATCTTTTCTACATCAATGATGCCGATACCACGAATCTCAAGTAAACCTTTTGTGATAACTGGCGCATGTCCGATGATCTTGTTATGGACATATTCTACGTCAACACGATCATCTGAAATCAAGACCTGTCCATCACGGATCAATTCCAAGGCTGTTTCAGATTTACCCATGCCACTTTCACCCGTGATCAATACGCCTGTACCATACACACTCATCAATGTGCCTGAGATCGTATCCTCACGTGCAAGCTTTTCATCTAAAAAAGACACAAGATCGACAACAAGACGGTATGTTTCCATCTCCGTTCGTAAGATTGGAAAATTCTGAGATTCTGCAATTTCCTTAAGGATCGGTGGCAGAACATTGTGCTTCGTGATAATGATCACTGGTGTATAACCATCTGTGATCATTGGAAAACGTGATCTTTGTTCTTCCGGTGTCATTGTCCGGATGAATTCTGATTCCTTATTGCCAATAACAATGATCCTTCGCGGATCACTTCGTTTATAGAAGCCGCAAAGCTCAAAACCCGGACGGTTAATATCTGGTACAACTGTCCAACGTTCTAGGGATTGTGCATCACCTGTTAACTGTTCAAATTTAAAGAATTCTACGATCTCTTTGATCGTAACTTTTTTTTCGTATCTATTTTCTTCGTTCATGTAAAGACCTCAGAAGAATTTTAGCAAAAAAAAGGCTTATTGGAAAATTATTTCCAATCTCTAAACATTTCCATGTAGGCCATGAATTCGATCGTTGGGACTGTAAAGGAAATATTATTAGAACCGCGGCCGTTTACTTTTACAAGATCTGGTGTGATCGTTACAGCATATTCCATGCCTTTTAATTCTGTTCTAGCATAGCTTCCTTTTAATACCTGCCATGTTTCGCGGGCATATCTTTTTAAGCATGGTTTTTCATTTTTAAGAAATTCAATCATATTGCACCTCCTTTTCTGAATAAAGGTTTGTACTATTCAGCTTTTTTTACTGTGGTGAGTTCACAACCTTTTTTCACAATACGCAAGGCAAATGAAAAAAGAGAGCGTCCCCATTTATGCTCTCTTTCTTCCCCCTCGAATTACCGATTATCGTAATTCTCGTATGACTGCAATAAATGATAAAAACTTTATGTCCGACTCATCTCCCAAAGACCCTAAGTTCTGCAGCCATCGCTTATGCAGTAAGTCCCCAAATCATTTAATATTACTTACTGCATCAAGGACATATTTATAATAGCTTTATTTAACTTTGTTTTTCCATGAATAAAATATTTTGTACCATTAAAAATCTTCTCAAATTTAAAAAGGAAGCACTATTTTGCTTCCTATAATGAACATAGCTCATTTATTTTTACTAATAGTCTTATTTTTGTCATTTGTGTTTATTATTCTGCTATTTCCTGTTTGCTGTGCGTCCAAGCAAGTGTTTTTTTCAGATACTTACCTGTCCAGCTTTCTTCCACTTCAGAAACCTGTTCAGGTGCACCTTGTGCGATGATCGTTCCACCTCCATCTCCACCTTCAGGTCCGAGATCGATCAACCAATCCGCACACTTAATAACATCTAAGTTATGCTCGATCACTAAAACTGTATCACCATTATCTACGATCTTTTGCAGAACAGCAATCAATCGTTTTACATCATCTGTATGCAGACCAGTCGTTGGTTCATCCAAAATATAAACCGTCTTGCCTGTAGCTGTCTTTTGTAGTTCTGATGCCAATTTTACGCGTTGTGCTTCACCACCAGATAATGTAGTACTAGCTTGTCCTAATTTAATATAACCAAGACCTACATCGTAAAGTGTCTGCAGTTTCTTTTTGATTTTCGGATGACTTGAGAAGAATTGCAATGCTTCTTCTACTGACATCTCCAATACATCGTAGATATTCTTGCCTTTGTATGTGCACTGTAAAGTTTCCTCATTATAACGCTTACCATGACATACTTCACATGGTACATATACATCAGGCAAAAAATTCATGCGAATGACCTTAACGCCATCCCCTTGACATGCCTCACAGCGTCCGCCTTTGATATTAAAAGAAAACCTACCTTTATCATAACCACGGAGTTTGGCTTCCGGTGTTTTAGAGAAAATATCACGGATCTCATCAAATACGCCTGTATATGTTGCTGGATTAGAACGCGGTGTCCGGCCAATAGGATCTTGATCGATCTGGACAAGCTTGTCGATATAATCGAGTCCTTTGATAGATTTATATTTTCCTGGTTTGACATTTGAACGTCCTAAACTCACCTGCACTGCTTTCATGAAGACATCATTCACCAGTGTAGATTTACCTGATCCAGATACCCCCGTAACAACCACGAACTTTCCTAATGGGAACTTTACATTGATATTTTTCAGGTTATGCTCTGAGGCCCCCTTGATCTCGATAAACTTACCATTGCCTTTACGCCTTGTTTCGGGCATGTGAATGATCTTACGACCAGACAGATACTGCCCTGTGATAGAGTTCTCATTTGCCATCACTTCTTCTGGAGTACCATTAGCAATTACCTGACCACCATGTTCACCTGCACCTGGACCGATATCTACGATCCAATCTGCATTCATCATGGTTTCTTCATCATGTTCAACGACGATCAAAGAATTGCCTAGATCACGCATAGAACGCATTGTATCAATCAATCTTGCATTATCTCGCTGATGCAGACCAATGGAAGGTTCATCCATAACATAGAGTACTCCAGATAACTGAGAACCAATCTGTGTCGCAAGACGAATACGCTGTGACTCACCTCCTGATAATGTTCCTGCTAAACGATCCAATGTCAAATAATCCAAGCCTACATTCTTCAAGAATGTCAAACGTGAACAGATTTCCTTCAGTACAAGATCAGCAATTTTTTTCTTTTCTTCATCTAGTTGCAATGCATTGATCCATACCAAGGCATCTCCTACAGATAAAGAAGTGAACTGGGCAATATTCTTGTCTCCTACACGTACCGATAATGCTTGTTCGTTCAAACGTGCTCCATGACATTTTGGACATGTAGATTCAGTCATGAAGGAGTGATACCATTCTTTATTCCAGGAAGATGTTGTTTCAACATAACGACGCTCGATCATCTTCTTTACACCTTCAATAAAATCATTACGTTCGTAAGTATTTCCACCAGAAGATGTGATTCTGTACTTAATAGGTCGATCGGATCCATACAAGATTGTTTCCAGCTGTTTGTTAGTCAATGAAGAAATTGGGACATCCATATCAATGTTATAGGACTTGCACAACACTGAAAATATCTGCCATTCAATGTTATCGGACCCCACTATATTTTTGTAATAGCGGATAGCACCTTCGTTGATAGATAAGCTGCGATCTGGGATCAAATTATCTACATCGACTTCTTCCGTAATACCTAAGCCGTGACATGTTTCACAGGCTCCTAATGGGGCATTAAAAGAGAATAAACGCGGCTCAAGGTGCGGCACAGAGAATCCACATATTGCACATGCATAGTTTTCGGAAAAAAGCATTTCTTCTTCACCAGCAAGAACAACCGCATTGCCCTCTGCCAATTTTAAAGAGGTCTCTAAAGAATCGTAAATACGGCTGCGAGAGTCATCATTCTTGATAATACGGTCGATTACAACATCGATTTTGTGACGTTTATTTTTTTCCAGATCTATATCATCCTCAAGCATGCGAATCTCGCCATCTACACGCACACGAACATAGCCCTCTTTCATGAGCTTTGCAAATGTATCTTTGAATGTGCCTTTCTTGTCTTTGACAATAGGTGCCATAACTGTCAAGCGGGTACGTTCTGGCAATGCCATGACAGAATCAGTCATCTCTTGAATCGTCTGTCCTGTGATCGGTACGTTGTGTTTTGGACAGTATGGTATACCGCATCTTGCATATAATAAACGTAGATAGTCATAGATCTCCGTAACAGTACCAACCGTTGATCTTGGGTTATTAGAAGTCGTTTTCTGGTCGATGGAGATAGCTGGTGATAGCCCCTCGATCAACTCTACATCAGGTTTTTCAACTCCTCCTAAGAATTGACGTGCATAGGCGGATAAAGATTCAACATATCTTCTTTGTCCTTCAGCATAGATCGTATCGAAGGCTAGAGATGTTTTACCTGATCCAGATAACCCAGTCATAACGACAAGACTGTTTTTTGGAATTTCTAGGGAAATATTTTTAAGATTGTTTTCCTTGGCTCCACGAATGATTAATTTATCGTTTTTCATCTTTCTTTTTCACTTCCTCACTGAGGTCAGACAAAATAGACCATGCTTCTCTAGGTGAGAGATCATCGCAGCTTAGATCCTTTAGGATATTCATAATACGGTCTGCTTCTTTGTCTTCTTTTCTCATTTCGATCAGTTGGTAACTCTGTTGTACAACACGTTTTTTAGATTCCAACTGCTTCTGTATGTCTTTTGCTCGGTCAATAACAGAATCTGGAAGACCAGCAAGACGTGCAACATTTATACCATAAGAATGACCTGCAGGTCCTTCTTTGATCCGGTATAAGAATGATACCTTATCATTCTCTTCTTTCACAACGACATGCACATTTCTAACGCCGCCGATGCTATCTACAAGGCTTGTAAGTTCATGATAATGTGTGGAAAACATTGTTTTAGCGTGTACACATGTGGCAATATATTCAATCATAGACTGTGCCAAAGCCATACCATCATATGTACTTGTACCGCGGCCTATTTCATCAAAAAGGATCAAAGAATGTGAAGTAGCTTCTTGCAAAGCTCGATTTGCTTCACTCATCTCTACCATAAATGTGGATTGTCCAGAAAGAATATCATCGGATGCACCTATACGTGTAAAGATCTTATCAAACAGAGGCATCTTACAGGACTTTGCAGGAACATAACATCCAATTTGAGCCATGATAACAGTCAATGCCGTTTGGCGCATATATGTAGATTTACCACCCATATTAGGACCTGTGATCAGCAAGATGTTTTCATCGTTATCCATCTTTACGTCATTAGCAACATATCGTGGATCTTTCATCATTTCGTCTAGGATAGGATGCTTTCCACCAATGATCTCTAATTCATCTTCAGTAAACTCTGGTCTAATATATCCGTAATTCGAACTGCATTCTGCAAGTGATTGGTAAACATCGATTTCCGCCAATGCTTTAGCTAGCTTTTGGAGTCTTGGAAGGTATTTTTTGATATCATCCAAAACTTTTTGGAAAAGTTCTTTTTCCAAACGAATTGCATTTTCTTCGGCATAAAGGATAGCTTCTTCTTTTTCTTTCAGTACTGGAGAGATAAAGCGCTCATTGTTCGTAAGTGTCTGCTTACGAATATATCCCCATTCTTCTTTAACATTTTGAGCAGCAGCTTTGGAAATCTCGATATAATACCCAAAAACTTTGTTGTAGCCTATCTTCAGAGTTTTAATACCTGTCCTATCACGTTCTTTTGTTTCCATATTGGCAATAAAATCTTTACCTGAACGCTGTAAGGCACGTGCTTCATCCAATTCTTTATTGAAGCCATCACGGAAAATACCACCATTTGTTAAAACAGCTGGTGGGTTTTCCACAAAAGCATCTTTCAGCTCGTTTGATAGATCAGTCAGAGGATCCAGCTTTTCATAACAAGCAAATGTTTTATCATCAATGCAAGATAGGATTTCTGGAACTGCAGCTAATGTTTTGGATAAACGTTGCAGATCAATGGCATTTGCAGTATTCATCGCACATCGAGCAATCAATCGTTGCAAGTCATAAATTTCATTTAAAGAATCTCTGAGTTTCTGACGCTGCATAAAAGCATCGATCAAGTATTGAACACGGGCATATCTTTCTTCAATCTTCGTTTTAGAGACGAGCGGTTTTTCAATCCACTTTCTAAGCAGTCTGGATCCCATTGCACTCCGGCATACATCAAGAAAAGACCAGAGAGTAATTGCCTTGCCATTTTGATGGAGCGGGATAGTGAGCTCAAGGTTTTGTCTTGTGCTGAAATCCATATCAAGAAATTCATTCTCATTTTCTAGACGACATGCCTGTAAATGACAAAGCATATGTCTCTGTGTATTTTCGAGATAGTTAAGCAGGAGTCCATATGCCTGTCGTTCATGGTCTTTTCTCAACTCTTCACAAAGCGGAAGGTATTCATCATGAATCGTCTCATCTCCACAATATGAGATGACGACCTGAAGTTCTCTTAAACTTTTGATCAAACGGGATGAAAAACCTTCGTGAACAACAACCTCGCGAACATTATTTTTCATAACAGTTTGAATGAAAACAGTATCTCTATGATCAATATCTTCTACAAAATTCTCGCCAGTACTCATCTCTGCGACAGCAAAACTATATCCATACCCATAATCTTTTACAGCAGCAATATAAACAGAAGATTTATCATCTGTGATTTCATCCATAACTGTACCTGGAGTAATAATACGGATAACATCACGTTTCACAATTCCTACTGCCTGTTTAGGATCTTCCATCTGTTCAACAACAGCAACTTTATAACCTCTTGAAACAAGGCGTTGTATGTAGCCAGCAGCCGCATGATGTGGAACGCCGCACATTGGCACGCGTTCTGATACACCAGCATTTTTTCCTGTTAAAACTAAATCTAATTCTCTAGATGCTATCTTTGCATCATCAAAAAACATTTCGTAAAAATCACCTATTCGATAAAAAAGTAAAGTATCTTGATATTGTTCCTTTACCTTTAAGTATTGTTCCATCATTGGAGTATATTTCTCTGCCATAATTCACCTTCAAATCCACGATATTATAACACGGGAATATGAATCAATTGAAAATTAGAGGAATTCTATAAATAAAGCAAAAAAAGATGCTGATGAAGGAAAAATAAAAAAAAGAGATATCTTGCGATATCTCTTTACCCG
>CAUWCC010000064.1:0-8192 GCA_963556805.1 uncultured Bulleidia sp.
TTTTTTCTACTATTACAGAAAAGCGAATTTACACAAAATATTTTACGCTATCTTCATATATGTATTACACAATGTAGATACATATTATATAAAAACCCTATCACTTTTATTCAGCAATAGGGTTATACGCCGACAACTTCTTCCTACTGACGTATCAATCGGAATTTTTCGGCAATGATATCGGTGATCCAGATTGTTCTCCCATCTTTTTCATAAGGATGAGCTTCCAACCTTCCTTTCAATGCAACAACACTTCCCGGTTTACATGCTGCCGCACATTCTTCGGCAATTCCTCTCCATAGTGTCACATTGAATTCATCCTTAGCAGGAAATCCATCTGGCCCTGCATATGGCTTTTCACACTCCATAATAAGATGGGCATATGTATTACCCTTCGCGGATGTTTCCACGACTGGAGCAGCCTTCGCTGTTCCTACAAGAACACAATTTGTAAACATATTGTTCCTCCTTAAGCAGCTTTATTAAACTAGATACCAAAGACAAATTCAAAGGAGCGTATTTGCTCTTAGTAATAACAAAAAGCAAATACTAGCGACAGTATTTGCTCACGTGAAGTCCTTTTTGCAAATTCATATAGTTTTATTTTTTTCCTCAGCTAATTCTCTTCGTGCTGCTTCAAGCCCCTTTTTTATATTGATCGAACAATTACCGTGGCAATGCGAACAATCTCCATTGCATGTATCTAAACCATGTTTCTTTGTATATCTCAGTGCCACAATGATCATACATGCAATTATAATCAATACAACTAGTGTAGAATTATTCATATATTTTATCCTCCTTGTCATTACAGTACCTTAAAAGTATGCGAAAGAAAAGAGACATGCTTTTGCATATCTCTTTCGTTAGTCATGTGATTCACGTTTAACATAGACATCACGTGGTTTAGAACCTTGCACAGGACCAATAATACCAGTGCTTTCCAACTCATCTATCATTCGTGCAGCACGGTTATATCCTATGCCGAAACGCCTCTGTAAAAGCGATGTAGACGCCTTCTGTACATCGATGACATAATCCTTCACCTCAGCATACAATGGATCATCAGAGACATCTAAACCGCCTCCTCCTTCACCATCGTTCACACCTTCCAAACGAATGAATGCATCGTCATAGAAAGGGGCTCCCTGAGAAGAACATTCATTTGCTATCCGTTCCACCTCTTCGTCTGTCACAAAGACACCCTGAATACGTATAGGTGAATTCTGCCCGATCGGCATATAAAGCATGTCACCATTGCCAAGTAATCTTTCTGCTCCCACATGATCTAAGATCGTTCTCGAATCGATACCACTGGAGACACTGAAAGCAATTCGACTTGGAATATTGGCCTTGATAATACCTGTAATAACATCTGTAGAAGGACGCTGCGTAGCCACGATCAGATGAATACCAGCTGCACGTGCCAGCTGCGTAATGCGCTGGATACTTGCCTCTACATCCTTACCAGCAACAAGCATAAGATCAGCAAGCTCATCAATAATTACCACGATATACGGCATTGGATCCATACGCTTCTGTTCATCCGGACTCTTTTTCTTCAAGAAAGCATGATAACCAGCAATATTGCGGACTCCATTCATAGCAAAAATGTTATATCGTTCATCCATAATACGAACGATCACTTTCAGTGCATTATTTGCCTCAGCTGCATCATTAATGACTGGTCCAATTAAATGTGGAATATTCTTATATGGCGTGAACTCTACTTTTTTAGGATCGATCAGTAACATCTTAACCTCATCCGGTTTTGTTCTTAACAACAAAGAACAAATAATAGAATTCATACATACAGATTTACCAGAACCTGTCGCACCCGCAATCAAAAGATGAGGCATCTTATCGATACGGCATGTCGTCGTACGGCCCAATAGATCTTTACCAAGTACAAATACCAATGGTTGATTACAGTCTTTTTCCGGCAGAGAAGTGATCAGTTCACGCATCTTAACTGGAGTAGACTTTTCATTTGGTATTTCAATACCTACTGCATTATGTCCTGGAATAGGCGCTTCAATACGAACATCCCTCGCTTCCAATGACATCTTAATGTTATCAGTTAAACCAAGGATCCTAGATACTTTAACCGTAGAATCCGGCTGTACTTCAAACTGTGTTACAGAAGGTCCAATATGGATATCTACAAGATGTGCTTTAATATCAAACTGATCCAACACACGAATCAACTGTTCTCCCCGCAGTTTAGCATTGCGCACATTTTCAGCATTCCCGTTGTTAGATGGAACTGGATCCAAGACCCTCTCGATCCGTGGCAGATGATATTTCTTAAAATCCACCATCTTTTTCTTTACTTGTTCTTCTTCGTTTTCTTCTACCTGCGATTTAGAAAAGACCGCTGATGATGAAGAAGGAACAATATCCGGTTCAGGATCATATGATGCATGCATAGGTGTATATGGAAAATCCTCTGGCTCTTCCAAAACAGGAGTCTGAGCATCAATATCCTGATCATCAGCATATGAATCCTCATAACCTGCGTCATATTCTACTGCATCTTCATAAGAATCATTCTCATAGTCCCTATACATGCTAAGATCATCTGCAGTACCTTCTTCCGGCTGTGACACGTTATCAACTAGGTCATCCACATTGATGAAAATACTATCGTTTACAGGTACCTTCTGCATCTTTAAAGTCTGATCAAAATCTCTATTATCAGACAATAAATGAAGTTCATCTGTATAACAATCATCATCATCAACACGGATATCAATGGACGATGTTGTCTGCGGTTTTATATGTCTTGGCTTAAAACGTACCGTCACTTCTTCCCCACGATCCAATTGATTTTGCACATCCTTGAGCGGCTGATCCTCAATAGGATCATCTGCCTTGATAAATACAGCTCTCTTACTCGTATTTTCAGTATGTTCCTGTATTATCCGCCAAAGATTAGGGGCATCCTTCTCCTCAACAGGTTCTTCTTCCACTTCTTCCTTCTCTGGCGTACGAAAGAAATTAACTACATAGAAGAATGCATTCTTATACACATCCATCATTCCCATCAAAACAGTCGCAATCACCAACATCGTGATCATAACGATAACAGTACCTTGACGACCAAATAATAAGGAAATAACTGCATATAAGAAACTGCCAACAAGACCTCCGCCAGCATTTACAACTGCATCTGCCGCAAAAAAATCGCTGAATCCATCTACAAGATATGCCATTGCATCGATACCAGTGACAGGCCCTGCAAAGTTATACGACCATAAAAGCAGAAGATCCAGAACAAACAAGATCATCGGAATTGGATTTTGTTTATCATCTGCATCCTGTTTCAACCCTGCAATAGAAATAAGAAACCACAAGACAGCAACCCCCATCACAACATAGAAACGATCTCCAAAAAGGAAACGTAAAATATTATATAGGAGAATACCTACTGCCCCTGTCCTCATCAGCCCGATGATCATCAATGCTGCAATGATCACCAATGTGATCCACTGCATCAATTCATTGTGCTGATCTTGCTTCTGCATAGCTTTTGATCTTATTTTTTTTGTCTTTTTCTTCTGCGCCACTTTTTACCCCTTTGTATTAATTTCTACAATTGCCGGCAGGATCATAGGACGTTTACCTGTTTCACGCATCACATACCGTGAAATCTTCTCCCTTGCATCCGCTCTGCATGTCATATTATCATACCGCTTTTCACGAACAGCATCATTAATTGTTTTTTCCATGATGTTACCAATCTCCTGTACGATATAGTCCGCATCTTTTAAATAAATAACACCACGACTCTGAACATCTGGTCCACCGATAATTTCCTTTGTGACATGATTTACAACAACACCAACAATGATTGCACCATCTGTAGAAAGCGTTTCTCTATCCTTTAATACCATACCACTGGCATCCAAGGAATCTGTGCCATCAACAAGTACATCTTCCGCATCTATGCGATCAAAATGCTTTTCAAGTTGACCATTATTGATCTTCGCAATCTGTCCATTGTCCATAACAATGATTCGGTCTGCCTGATATCCCATATCTAATGCAATATTTGCATTAGAGATCAACTGTCGATATTCTCCCTTTACAGGAACATAGTATTTCGGATTCATCAGATAGACCATCATCTTCAAATCTTCAATAGAAGCATGCATACTAAACGCACGCTTAGAATCTACTGCAACGACTCTACCTGCTTCACGATATAGGTCATCTTCCATTGCTGCTTCATCACGCTCTGTACCAGGCACTGCTGGAGAGGCAATGATAACTGTATCTGTATTACGGAATTCGATCAAATCATTTTCCTTTGTAGCAATCTTATGTACTTTCTTAAAGATACTGCTTCCTGTACCAGCAATCAGTACAATGATGTTTTCCACATCATTTGAGAAAGCACTCTTTGGGACTTCAAGCCCTGCTGGAATACGATAATAACCAAGTTTTGCCATATCCTGCAATACATCATGCAGCTCATCATCATAGATCATGACCTTACGATTATATTTATTTGCAAGCTCGATGACTTCAATAACACGATAAATATTTTGATTAAAGAGAGTGATAAACATACGCCCCTTTGAATCATCAAAATATGGTTCGATCATACTCGTAATACGATGATTTGGTGCGGAATGCCCCGTTCTTGTTGAACCAACAGACTCACACATCAATGCCAGCACACCATCTCTTGCAAGATCTGTAACCTGCGTTACATCAAAATTAAAGGCGTCTTCTTTTGTATCATAGTCGACAATAAATTCACTGCTATATACGACAAAACCGTCATCTGTACGAATCGCAACTGCAAAACCATCTGCGATAGATTGTGTTGTACCAAATGTTCTAATTTCAGTATTGCCAATCTTAAAACGTGAATTACGACGAATACGATGAATGTTAAGCTCCTTCAATCCAAGACTCTTCGCCTTACGTTCAAAGATCATAGCTGTCAAAGGAGCCATATATACAGGAACCTTAGGAATTTCCCTTAACAAATTAGGAAGAGCTGACATAACATCATCATGGCCATGTGTAATAAATACAGCCTTTATCCTTTTTGCATTTTCTTTTAAATAAGTGAAATCTGGAATGATCATAGAGACACCATACTGTTCTCCTTCAGGGTATTTTAAACCACATTCCATTACGAATATATCTTCGTCTTTTTCGACTACATACATGTTCTTGCCATCTTCATCAAGACCACCAAGAGCAAAAATCCGCACTTTTGACATATTATCCTCCGATTATTACATTACTTTTAAATATTATAAGCTAATCAAGCCAAGTTGTGAACTATTCCAGTTTACAAGCTGTATCTATGGTTAAAAAAGGACTGCTTCATCGTGAAATACCAGCAGCCCCAACAATTTCTTAAATTACTTCTCCATCAAGTGAAAAACTATGTACTTCTGTAATTTTTACTTCTACAATCTGTCCTTTCAAACCTTTAGGTCCTTTAAAATTAACTAACTTATTCTCCTCACTATAACCACTGTAAGTCTCTGGATTACGCTTACTAGGCCCTTCACAAAGAACGCGTACCGTCTTACCAAGAAATTTCTTATTACTTTCATACCCATAATGAGAAACTTTCTCATTCAAACGATGAAGACGATCTTTCTTCTCTTCTAAACTGATCGGATCTTCAAATCCTGCCGCAGGTGTACCAGAACGCGGACTATATACGAAGGTAAATGCAGAATCAAACTTACAATAGTCTACCAGATCCATTGTGTCCTGGAACTGTTCCTCTGTTTCACCAGGAAAACCTACAATAATATCTGTTGTAAATGTAATTTCGGGAATTTCTCTCTTCATGTCATCTACAAGTTGTTTATATGACTCAGCTGTATAACCACGTGCCATGCAACGCAGTACCTCATCATTACCAGATTGTACCGGCAGATGTAACGACTTCATAATATTTGGATATTTCTTCATGGCAAGAATCGTTGTGCGGCTGTAATCACGTGGATGACTTGTATAAAAACGAATACGGTCAATACCTGTTTCAGCGATTCTTTCAAGCAAGGAAGTAAATCCATCTTCCATACCTAGATCTTTTCCATATGCATTTACATTCTGACCAAGCAGGATCACTTCCTTACAACCAGAAGCTTTCAACTGCTCAACCTCTGCCACGATGTCACTAACGCGACGGCTGCGTTCCTTACCTCTTGTATACGGTACGATACAATATGTACAGAACTTATTACAACCATACATAATATCTACAAATGCCTTAAAATCATCTGTTCTCTTTACCGGAAGATCCTCAATGACCTCACCTTCTTTTGAGAAAACCTCTACTGTAGGCTCATGGCTAGCCACATATGCAAGCAGTAGCTGAGGCAATCGATAAATATTGTGCGTACCAAAAATGATATCAATCTGCTTATATGTTTTGAGGATTTCCTTCACGACAGATTCTTCCTGTGCCATACAACCACATAGACAGAAGATCTTTTCGGGATGTTCACGTTTCATGATTTTGAGAGCACCGATCTCACCCAAAACATGCTCTTCTGCTGCTCTACGTATTGCACATGTATTAAATACGACGACATCAGCATCGATTGGTTCATCGCAGGCAGAATAGCCCATACTTTCCAAAATACCACAGATCGTCTCACCATCACGAACATTCGCTTGACAACCAAATGTTCTTACTAAATATTTCTTACCGTCACCAAGATGTTTTGCTTCATCAGGAAGTTTAAATAGATCTGTTTCGATCTCCGTCACTCCTCTTGTACGACGAGCAGCCTGTTTAAGATCAGGCATTTGATATGTTTTCTTGTTGTCCATATATACATACTCCATTAAGAATAATTGTTATTACATTAAGAAAAGCCAGCATATGCTGGCTTTTCAATCGACTTCCTATGATTCCTTATTTCTGAGAAATAGCGGATACAGGGCATGTGCCGATGCATGTGCCGCAATCAATGCAAGCTTCTTCACTGCACTGGCACTTTCCGTCACCGTCAAGAGACAGAGCGGATACAGGGCAGGCACCTGTGCAGGCACCACAACCGATGCAGAGATCCTTATCAACTGTAACTGGCATGTTTCTAGCCTCCTTCTTTATATTATTTTACTCTAAAAACAAATTTGTATCAACCATCTTCCCCTCAAGATGGACGAATTTGAAATCGTTCAATAGAATTTGCACGGCATGTTAGATCATCTATATCAATAACTACACCACAGACAACATACGGCCCATCCGCAGGTGCATATTTCGTTGTGCGACCATAAACAATGTGATTAATTATTTCATCTTTACTTCTGCCTAAAATTGAATCATAAGCCCCGCACATGCCAGCATCGCATATAAAAGCACAACCATCTTCTACTTTTTCATCTGCCGTCTGAACATGTGTATGTGTTCCAATGACAGCAGCACAATTATTTTTAAAATACTCAAAAAAAACCATTTTCTCAGAGGTAGCCTCCGCATGAAAATCAATTAAAATGATATCCGCATCCATTTTATTTAATGTTCTACTCGCAGCTAAAATAGGATCACCTGAAGTTCCGTTCATGAAAGCTGATCCCAAAATATTAATAACACCAATTTTTTTTCCATTGCACTCTTTCACCACAAAAGATCTACCAGCATGCATCGGTTCAGCATTAACAGGTCTTACAAGAAAAGGACAATATTTTAACTTAGGAATAATATCTTTTCTAGAAAAAGCATGATTTCCCAAGGTAATAACATCTACACCCATATCGATTAAATTATCATAAATAGCTCTAGTTATACCTTTCCCATTTGCCGAATTTTCTCCATTTGCAATAGTAAAATCAATTTTATACTTGTCTTTTAAAAAGTCAATCTTATCATGTACAGCACGTAAGCCGCTTTCAGCAACAATATCTCCCAAAAACAAAATTTTCATGATTCATCCTTTCCGATGCTATCCCCTTATATTACTATAAACTCTTATAAATGAACTTCAACCTGTATAAGATTAATTAAAGACTGAAGTGAAAAGTTAATTTCCACTTTGAAGGCGGCGAAGTAGAAATTAGTCTTTCTCTTATTTCCATTTCTCCATTTGTTGAATTTAGTCTTACACTTTTTACCTGCCGGATGATGTCAGAAAGGCAGGTATTTTATTATCCCGAATTGTCAAGCCAATTGCAACACAGTTGAATAGTAGACTTCATATGGT
>CAUWCC010000065.1:0-7696 GCA_963556805.1 uncultured Bulleidia sp.
ATCACCCTTCATCAACGATATATTTTTGATATAGGCTTTTTGTGGTGAATGTAGAAAATAAGGGAATTATACGGTGATACTTATTCTTAGTATGAGAGTAAGTGTAATAAAACAGGTATTTGTACTTGGTGTATGCAAAAAAAAGAGTGCGTTGTAGTATGATGTACTTAAAATAGAATATAAGTTGGAGGATAGTGGATGTTTGATAAAGAACTGGATTTTGAAAAAGCAGTAATAGAAGCTTTGCAACATAATGGATGGAGTGATCAGGTTATTTATAATCCGACAGAGCAGGATTTGATTGATAACTGGGCAAAGATCTTGTTTGAAAATAATAGAGAACAGGATAGATTGAACGGGTATCCGTTAGTAAAAGAAGAAATGGATCAGTTGCTGGAACAGATTAATAAACTTAAAACACCACTTGCTTTGAATGGGTTTATCAATGCGGGGAGCGTATCTATTGAAAGAAGAAATCCTGCTGATACATTACACTATGGAAAACAGGTCAGTTTGAAGATCTATGATCGATTAGAGATTGCTGGTGGTAAGAGTAGATATCAGATTGTGGAACAACCTGTGTTTAATAGAAGAAACAAAATTTTACAAGATCGTAGAGGAGATCTGATGTTATTGATAAATGGTATGCCGGTCTTCCATATGGAACTGAAGAGGACAGGTGTACCTGTATATGAGGCAAGCAATCAGATAGAAAAATATGCCCATGAAGGTATTTTTACTGGATTATTTTCATTGATTCAGATCTTTGTTGCAATGACACCAGAAGACACATTATATTTTGCAAATCCAGGACCAGAAGGAAAATTCAGAAAAGAGTTTTTCTTTCACTGGGCAGATATTAACAACGACCCGATTAAAGAGTGGTCTATGATTGTTAGTACTTTCTTGAAGATTCCTACAGCACATCAGATGATAGGGTTTTATACGGTCGCTGATGATTCTGATGGTGTATTAAAAGTAATGAGAAGCTATCAGTATTATGCTGTTAACAAGATAGCAGATAGAGTGATAAAACGTAATAATGAGAAGTGGATTGGAGAAGATCAGAGAGGCGGATATATTTGGCATACGACGGGATCTGGTAAAACAATGACTTCTTTTAAAGCTGCACAGTTGATTGCTTCATCACATACTGCCGATAAAGTTGTGTTCTTGATGGATCGTGTAGAGCTTGGTACACAATCATTGAAAGAATATAGAGGATTTGCGGATGATCCACAGGATGTACAAGATACAGACAGTACGAATGTTCTAATCAGTAAACTCAAGAGTACAAGATCTATGGATACTTTGATAGTTTCCTCTATTCAGAAAATGAGTAACATCAAAGCAGATGAATCTAGTGAATTAAAGGCTAGGGACTTGGAAATGATGCAGAATAAACGTATTGTTTTCATCATTGATGAGTGTCATAGATCTACGTTTGGTGACATGCTTTATACGATCAAACAAGCATTTCCAAAAGCTATTTTCTTTGGTTTTACAGGGACACCTGTATTTGGTGAAAATGAGAAGAAACATTCTACAACAGCACAGATCTTTGGTGATGAATTGCATAGATATAGTATCGCTGATGGTATTCGAGATGGTAATGTACTAGGCTTTGATCCTACAATGGTCATGGTATATGAAGATGAGAAAATCAGAAAAGCGATCGCATTAGAAAAATGTGGTGCTAAAACGCCAGAAGAAGCACTCTCTGATCCAAAGAAAAGAAAAAAATTCGACGAATATATGTATGATGTGCCGATGGCAGGTGAAAGAAATGGGCTTTCTTATGTCAAAGGTATAGAAGATTATATAAATGGTGATTTGTATCACAAAAATGAGTATAGAAGTATAGTTGTAGAGGATATTGAAAACCATTGGACCATATTAAGCAGAAATGGAAAATTCCATGCCATTTTTGCTACGAGTAGTATTCCCGAAGCAATTCTTTACTACAAATTGATGAAGGATAAATTTAACGTAACAGCAATCTTTGATCCTAATATTGATAACGAAGGCGGTAAAAAGAGTTTAGAGAAAGAAGACGGCTTGGTAGAACTACTGAGTGACTACAATACAAAATTTCATATGAATTTTGATATCAGCCCGAACTCGTATGATAAATTTAAAAAAGACGTTGCTGCTAGACTTGCTCATAAACGACCATATACAAACATAAAAGAAGGACAACAACTGGATATTGTGATTGTTGTAAATCAGTTATTAACTGGATTTGATTCTAAGTGGGTCAATACACTCTATTTGGACAAAGTTGTTGTATATCAGGATTTGATCCAGGCATTTTCACGTACAAATAGATTGTTTGATATGCATGAAAAGCCATTTGGTAATATCCGCTATTATAGAAAACCACATACCATGAAGAGAAATATTGAAGAGGCTGTTAAATTGTTCTCTGGTGATAGACCTTTTGGTTTATTTGCGGATCATTTGCATGATAATATCCGACATATGAATACGGTCTATGAAGACATTCAGAAATTATTTGAGGAATCAGGTGTTTCGGATATGGCTTCATTGCCAGAAGAAACAGCAGAAGTTGCGAAGTTTGCATCTTTGTTTAACAAGTTCAATGAATATTTACAAGCCGCAAAGATTCAGGGATTCCATTGGGATAAGATGGATTATCCTTCTTCCGAAGAAACAGAAGAAAACAAAAATTATAAGACTATTTCAGTTCTTCCAGATGAGAAAGCATATAACACATTATTGCAAAGATATAAAGAGGTAGGGGAGCTGAAAAAGAAAAAGCAGAATAATGGTTCTGATGGATATTGCATTGATATTGATCCGTATTTGACAGAACTCAGTACAGGTCAGATCAATACAGAATATATGAATAGTAAATTTGATAAGTATTTAAAACAACTGCATCAAGAAAATGTCAGCGAAGAGGAAAAGAAAGCAACCATGTCAGCTTTGTATAACTCGTTTGCATTCTTGAGTAAAGAAGAACAAGTCTTCGCAAACTTATTTATACACGATGTGGAAGCTGGTGATATTCAGTTAGATCCAGGAAAGACCTTCCGGGATTACATTACAGAGTATGCAGCACATGATAAGAATAAGAAGCTCTTGCAAGTACATGAATATCTTGGAGTGGATGTTGATCTTTTAAAGAACATGGTAGATTCCCATGTGACAGAAAAAAACTTGGATGAATATGGACGCTTTACAAGATTGATGAACACTGTTGTACCAGAAAAGGCAGCAGCATATATAACAGGGATTGAGCAGAAGCCGTTGAAAAAGTTTGAAATCAGCTCGAAAGTACGACGTGTATTACAAAGATTTATCTTATCTGGAGGTAAAGAATTTGAAATTCCAGGAGAAGAAAATACTAGCGAAGAGAAAAAATAACTAGCATAATAAAAGCAGGAACTTCATCAGCGTAGGAAAGGAGAAAACTATGCTGAGCGACAAGAAGGCAGAACTGTTTTGTGATTATTATGCTAATTGGGTATCCGTGTATAAAGAAGGTGCTATTAGAGATGTGACTTTGAATAAGTATCACATGGCTGAAGCTTGGTTAGAGAAGTTGGCACCTAATTTAAAGTTGTCAGAGATGACCCGTATAGCGTATCAGCAAATTATTAATGAATATGCTAAGGAACATGAAAGACAAACGACAATGGATTTCCATCATCAGTTGAAAGGTGCAATCCTAGATGCGGTAGATGAAGGGCTGATTGAGAGAGATCCTACAAGAAAGGTGATCATCAAGGGTAAGAATCCAAGTGAGAAGAAGATGAAGTATTTGAATCAGTTTGAACTTCATACTTTGCTGATAAATTTGAAGCTGACAGAAGAAGTAAGTTGGGATTGGTTTATTTTGCTAGTTGCTAAAACAGGCATGAGATTTTCGGAAGCCTTAGCAATCACACCAAAAGATTTTGACTTCGCACATCAGACGCTTTCTGTGAGCAAGACATGGAATTATAAGAATGGAGGCGGATTCTCACCGACTAAGAATAAATCATCTGTTAGAAAAATTCAGATCGATTGGCAGACAGTAATGCAATTCGCTGTTCTAGTAAAAGATCTTCCACCAGATGAACCAATCTTTGTTGGAAAAGATAAAGTCTATAATTCAACCGTAAATGGTATTCTGGAAAGGTATTGTAAAGCAAATAAGATTCCTGTCATTTCAATTCATGGTTTAAGACATACACATGCTTCCATCTTATTGTTTGCAGGTGTTTCTATTGGCAGTGTGGCAAGAAGACTTGGGCATGCTAGTATGACAACTACACAGAAAACATATCTTCATATTATTCAAGAATTGGAGAATCAAGATGTGGATCTTGTAATGAGGTGTTTATCAAATCTTTCGTGATCATGTAATATGAAAATACGCTGATGAGGTAAGGGTATAGTGGTAATGAGGCACTATACCTTTTTATAACAGCTCGTACATCAATATTCCTTTTTTGTTGTCATCCTACCTTCACACACAAAAGCATGATAGATGCTATACTCAAATAGTATGGAGTGTATAGAACATGAACTTTAAGAAGATAACAACTATGATCGCTGCTTTGGTACTTGCAGTGAGTATCTTACCAGTACAAGTACATGCGGATGAAGATTTTAGTGATACGTCCTATTGGACAGATAGATGTACGAACATTGAAAACTTGAAGGGCAAAGATAAACAGGTATGTGAGACATTTGTACAGCAGATGGCCTCACAGTCTTCTAGTATGAGTGATCGTTTGACTGAGATCGATTCACAAAGAACAGAGATTGCTAAGAATATTGAAGCGTATGAAGTAAAGATCAAGGACTTGAAGAATCAGGTAAGTGATCTGAAGGGGCAGATCAATGATTTGCAAGGCCAGATAGATGAGATGCAGAAACAGATTGATGCTAAGCAGGCAAAGGCAGATGATCTAGAAAAGAAGGTCATGGGTCAGATCGAGAATTCACAGTCAACGATGAGATTGTCGAAAATCGTGGATGTTTTGATGGGTGCTAAGACATTTACTGATTTTGTACAGATCTTGAATGGTCTGAGTGATATGACAAAGTATAACGATAAGACAAGAAATGATTTGATTGCTGTGATGCAGGATTTGGAGGCTTCTCAGAAAGAGTTGAAGGGCAAGCAGGAAGATTTGCAAGGTAAGCAGGAAGATGCTTTGGTAAGTCAATATCAGGCTGAGGTCATTCAGGAAGAGTATGAGGCACAGAAGAAGGATCTGGATAAGCAATATTCTGAATTACAATTAAGTAAAGAAGCATTGGCTGCCCAGAATGATAAAGTCTTGCAAGCGCAGGAAGAGGCTAAGGCACAGGCTGCAGCAGAGGAAGCTGCTAGACGTGCGGAAGAAGCTAGGAAGGAGCAGGAAGCTTTACAGCAACAACAGGCACAGCAGCAACAACAGCAACAAAATAACAACACTGGTAATGGTAATGCTGGTGGCGGGACTCCATCAGGTGGCGGAGCACCATCAACAGGAGGAAATGCTTCTGTTGATGCTTTGACAATGGGAGCACAGGTCGTGAATTATGCGATGCAGTTTGTTGGCTATCCTTACATCTGGGGTGCGATGAATCCGAGTGTTGGTTTTGACTGTTCTGGTTTAACAGCCTATGTATACGGACACTTTGGTATCTACTTGGCACATAGTTCTTATGCCCAAGAGAGTGCAGGTCGTATCGTTTCTTATGCTGAAGCTATTCCAGGTGATCTGATCACATGGAATGGGCATGCAGGTATCTACATTGGCAATGGCTATTGTGTCAATGCAATGAATCCAGAGATGGGTGTGCGTACATGTCCATTGTCTTGGATCACAAATGGAAATATGTTGTTCCATCGTATGTTCTAATATACAAATATAGGCTTGTTTCTTTGTGATTAAGAAACAGGCCTTTTTTCTATATAAGACAAAAATAGACAGACGTTGGAAAAAGGGATATAATCGTGCTGCAATAGAAACGACACATGTTGGAATTCAAGCATATTGACATGTTCGTTGGAAATAGAGGATATATATGGAAGGTAAGAAGATGCAGAAATGCAGGAAACGTATTATTCATGCATTTATGGAATTGCGTGCACATCGTGAGATAGAAAAGATCACGATCGTGGAATTGGTAGCGAAGGCAGATGTAAATAAGTCTACATTCTATGCCTATTACCATGATATTTATGATCTTAGTGAACAATTGCAGGAAGAAGTGATTGATAGGATCGCCTCTGCTGTGCCTCATCCTGAGAACATCATCAAAGATATTCAACAGTTTACAAGAGATGTATTGTTTGCGTATGAGAAAGAAAGAATGGAGATCCGGATCTTGTTTTCAGGCAGTCAAAGTTCTAGATTACCGATGATGGTGAAGAATAAGATCATGGAGATGATACGGGAATATATTACAGCTGGTGAGTATGATGAACGTAAGATATCGGTCATTGCGAACTATAAGATCTATGGGGCATATTATGCTTATATTGAAGAAACAGGTATGAATGAGATGCAGAAGATCGATTATATTTCAAAATTAACAGGAGGACTTCTTCCAGAGTGATGAAAAAACAGTAGATATACCTGTTTTTTACATTTGGAAAGTGCTACTATGACGAGGTGAAAAAGACGGAGGAAGATAAGATGAAAGAATATACACCAATCAAGGCTGGTAAAGTTCGTGAGATTTATGATGCTGGTGATGCATTGGTCATGGTCGCAACAGACCGTATTTCGGCATTTGATGTCATTTTGAAGAATAAGGTCACAAAGAAGGGCAAGGTCCTTACACAGATGTCTAAGTTCTGGTTTGACTATACACAGGACATCGTAAAGAATCATATGATTTCTACGGATGTGAATGATATGCCGGAGTTCTTCCGTCAGGAACAGTTCGATGGCAATTCTATGCTCTGCCGTAAGCTCAATATGATTCCAGTAGAGTGCATCGTTAGAGGTTATATTACAGGTTCTGGCTGGGCTTCTTATCAGAAGAACGGTACTGTATGCGGTATTCAGTTGCCAGAAGGTCTGGAAGAGAGTGAACAGCTTCCTGAGCCGATCTACACACCTAGTACAAAGGCTGAGATTGGTGATCATGATGAGAACATTTCTTATGAACAGTCTATCGTTGTATTGGAAAAGGCATTCCCTGGTCATGGTGAGGAATATGCTTCTAAGATTCGTGATTATACAATTGCTTTGTATAAGAAGTGTGCAGAGTATGCTTTGACAAAGGGTATCATCATTGCGGATACAAAGTTTGAGTTTGGTTTGGATGAGAATGGTAATGTGGTTCTTGGTGATGAGATGCTGACACCGGATTCTTCTCGTTTCTGGCCGTTGGATGGTTATGAGAAGGGTCATGGTCAGCCTTCTTATGACAAGCAGTTCGTTCGTGACTGGTTGAAGGCTAATCCTGAGAGTGATTATGATCTTCCACAGGATGTCATTGATAAGACGATTGCTAAGTATGAAGAAGCATACGAGAAGTTGACAGGAAAGACAATTGACTAATAGAGAGAGCTCGTTGGAAAACGGGCTTTTTTGTGCTTTTCTGATAAATGGTGTCTAAAATATGTTTTGCATGACAAAAAACATACTATGAGGTTTTGTTTTTTGGGTGTCCTTTTCATACTAGAACCCGAATTGTCAAGCCAATTGCAACACAGTTGAATAGTAGACTTCATATGGTG
>CAUWCC010000066.1:0-7096 GCA_963556805.1 uncultured Bulleidia sp.
CACCATATGAAGTCTACTATTCAACTGTGTTGCAATTGGCTTGACAATTCGGGCTCTGAATAAGGTCACAGCCGTGATCGAGGGTAATTACACAACTCCAACAATTACAAAGCAGGTGTACGATACTTCCATGAATTATACGATCTTGGATTTGGTGTAGAAGATATTGCTGAAAAAACAGGGTGGTCTAATACCACGGTAAAAAAATATCTGCTTGATGTACGTCCAATTGAAAAAAAGAAAACATTAAGTCCTGAGCAAAGAATGAAAATTCGAAAGATGTATGTTGGTGGTATGAGGCAATCAGAAATTGCAAGAGAAACAGAAGTGCCTTTATCGGCAGTGAGATATGCAATTCTTGATTTGATTGACGTGCAGAAGTATCGCAGATTAACACAGCAAGAAAGATCAAACATTGTCACGCAATTTGCAGCAGGCTTATCTGCTGCAGATCTGGCAGATAAATATGAATGTCATGTGGCAACGATTTATAGGGTGCTGCACAAAGAAAATAAAAAAACCACAGAATAACAGCTTGGCGGCAGTGTTCTGAGGCTTAAGTAGACAAAAAATACAAGGGTTGACTATAGTTTCATAGTCAACCCTTTGTATGTTCATGCATCTTTTGTAAGTAGTTTGTGCATTGTTTTATCTATTGCAAAGGCACCGCATGGTGCAGTAATCAAGATGGCAGTAACAGCAAATGTAAGTACCAAAGTGCCGCAAGGTAGACCCATTGCCAGCGGGATACCACCGATGGCAGCTTGTACTGTTGCTTTAGGTGTTTCAGCTATCATACAGAATGCACGTTCTTTCTTGTTGAGCGGCGTACCTGCAACAGAGATCAAGACACCTACCATACGTACCAAGAGCCCTAATACAAGCATCAGTAAGATTATAGGACCGGCATGGAGGATATATGTAAAGTCTACGGAAGCACCAACTAGTACAAACAAGAATACTTCTGCAGCAACCCATAACTTTGCGTATTTCTGTTTTAAACGATCTGCACAAACAGGATGTTTCTGTCTGATCGTCATGCACATGCTGATGACAGCTAATAGACCAGAAATCTTGATATAAGAAGGTAGTAGATCTTCCAATTGATACAAGATCATACTTATACCCATCATGAGCGTTACTTTGAGAGAATCACGCATATGGACACGCTTGAATAATGTTACAAGTAGAAAGCCTGTGCCTATGCCGACAATGATGCCAAGCAGGATAGATACAGGTATTTGCAATAATACAGAAAGGTGGAAATCACCTCCTGCTGCAAGAGCAGTGAGGGCAGTAAATAACGTAATGACATAGACATCATCAGCACTGGAACCAGCAGTTAACATTTGCGGAATACCTTTCTTTGTGCCGATATGTTCGTCCATCATATTGGATAATCTAGGTACTAATACAGCAGGGGAAACAGCACCCATAACGGCACCTAAGATGGCAGCTTCAAGAACTGTAATATGCAATAGAGATGGGGCAAATAGTACAAATGCCAAGATCTCAAAAGTGGCAGGCAGGAAACATAATAGTAAAGAAGGCCTGCTGCTTTTCTTTAACTCGTGCATACTAAGAGAAAGTCCTGCTTTTGATAAGATGATGATCAAGGCGATCTTTCTAAGTTCACCTGAAATGTCCAATATGTTTTGATCTAGAATGTTAAGCCCATAGGGGCCCATCAACATACCAGTTGCGATCATTCCTACTAAGCATGGTAATTTTAATTTTCCTGAGAGTGCACCAAGTGCTGTGCCACATAACAAAATGAGGCCGATAGAGAATAGTAACATAAACAAGATCCTTTCCGGGGCATATAAAAACCCCTGTATATTTGTACAGAGGTCATCAGCTTTATAAGCGGTTCAGGCATATGCCTGGGGAGACATCATTCCCCTTAATAAACAATAACTGGAACGTTGATCGGCGCGTTATTGAAGATGAATGCTGCTGCATCATTCGGGAGGTTGACACAACCATGTGAACCACGAGAATAGTACAATTCACCGCCGAAGGCAGACTGCCATGGAGCATCATGCAAACCTACACCAGTCCATGTAAACGGCATCCAATAAGCAACAGGAGATTCCCATTTCTTACCATCCCATGCTGTTCCTTTCAATGTTGCATTACGATCTTTAGACCATACCCGGAAGACACCGATCGGGGTATTCTGATTATGACTAGGCATACCTGTTACGATATCTGTTTCATAAATCATTTGACACTCCTGGTAAAACCACAAATGCTGAGCGGCAATACTGATCTCAATATATGTATTACCAATATCCCCATTTGCTCCCTCTCTTTGGAATGCGGACACATCCCAGAAAGCAGAGATCGTTGTCGTTGTCTTTTCATTTAAAGCATTTGTGATCGCGTTGGCAGTAGAAGGTACATTCATCATCCATCCATATGTATCTGTACCATAGCCGCCTACCTGAATGATATTCCCATTATGATCCTTGAAGTTTCTTTGTGTATAGATGGTATTGTATTTCTCTTCCATCTCTTCTGTATAAGCACGAACTTTTTGGATATCTACAGCAGGCGTGCCATCTGGTGTTCTTTTTAACAAAGCAGCAAGGTTGTCACCCTTTAATTCTTCAGATGCACCATTGAAATCAATCGTTAAGACCATATCACCAAAGCTATGCAAGAGATCCAACTCATCCTTTAGATCAGGATCATCTTTGGTAACAGTAGCAGAGGGATAAACATCCGCATGTTCGAGATCGATGCTAAAGTTTTCTTTTGCTAAAGCATCTTTTACGACAGCATGTGTCTTTTCAGCATTTGCAGCTGTTCCTTTTTCCTCCGGAACGATCACATACGTACCATCCTGATGATCAATATAAGCATCTTTTGGTGCAGTACGTTTTTCATTAGAAAGACAATAGAGAGAATTCACTGCTTCATCCAACATCTTTTGATCATAAGAAACATCCATTTGCAATTCAATATCCTTCTTTTCTTTAAAGAAAGACATCGGCCATGCATAGAAGTTTTGTTTCTTTACTAACTTTGCACAACCATCCTTTGGTGCAGCTGCTTGATAACCGATCTCATCCAAATAGATCTTATCTACGATCTGCCCACGCTGGGCTACACTTAGTTTAAGATCAGAAATATTGGTAATAGCTTGCTCTGCCTCTGATATCGACATGTTAGAAACATCTTTACCGTTGATAGATGTACCATAAAGAAAGTGCTGCGAGTAGTAATAGGTACCTGCACCATACGTGATCCCTATACCAGCCAATATCCCAATAGAAATACCAAGGATGATTTTGTTCTTTCGATTCATTTCTATACTTCTCCAAATGACATGCAGTTTACCAAAAAAACCTGCTGAGAAGCAGATTCTGCAATTGCCGTAGTAGAAGTAGGTACGGTTTCATGGCAACTGTCATGCTGTATATAATTATAGACATATTTTTGATGATGAAAAGGCATAGCACAAAATAATCACATAATTTGAGGGTGAAGAGGAAAAGAAGTATGCAAAGTTGTGAGAATGATATTAAACTATAGGAAGTAAATGAGGTGGGTATGGATCTTTTTGAATGTGCAAATATAGAAAATAAGAAAAAAGAAGAACCGTTAGCAGCTAGAATGCGTCCGGAAACATTGGAAGATGTAGTAGGGCAGCAGCATATCATTGGGAAAGATAAATTATTATACCGGGCTGTTAAAGCAGATCAGCTCGGTTCTATTATTTTGTATGGGCCTCCAGGTACAGGTAAGACAACGCTGGCTATGGTCATTGCTCATACGACTAAAGCAAGTTTTCATCAAGTTAATGCAACGATAGCAGGGAAAAAGGATATGGAACAAGTCGTTGAAAAGGCGAAGTATGATCTGGCGGCTTTTGGTAAGAAAACGATCTTGTTTATTGATGAGATTCATCGGTTTAATAAAGCCCAGCAGGATTATTTATTGCCTTATGTGGAAGATGGGACATTGATCTTGATCGGTGCTACGACAGAGAATCCATATTTTGAAGTGAACAGTGCTTTGTTGTCACGTTCTCGTATCTTTGAATTAAAGATGTTGGAGAAAGACGATCTGAAGACGTTGTTACAAAGGGCGTTGGAAGATCCGTTCAAGGGAGTAGCAAAAGATATGGTCATGATGGATGAGGAAGCTTGTGATTTTTTAGCAGAGGCAGCAGATGGAGATGCTAGAGCATGCCTCAATGCCCTGGAATTGGCTGTTTTAACAACAGATCGTAGTGATGATGGATATATACACATCAACCTGGAGACAGCTGAAGAATGCATTCAAAAGAGGGCTGTACGCTATGATAAAGATGGTGATAACCACTATGATACTGTCTCTGCTTTTATCAAGAGCATGCGTGGATCTGATCCCGATGCTGCTTTATATTACTTAGCAAGAATGTTGATAGCTGGTGAAGATGTAAAGTTTATTGCCAGACGTATCATGATCGCTGCAGCTGAAGAATGCGGTACAGCCGACCCTAGAGCTTTGCAAATAGCGGTCTCAGCTGCTTTAGCAGTAGAACGCGTCGGTATGCCAGAAGGACAGATCATCTTAGCCGAGGCAGCAGCTTACGTAGCAAGTGCCCCTAAATCCAATGCCTGCAGTGCTGGTATATTCAAAGCTATGGAACTTGTTCAAAAAACAGGTAATCTACCTATTCCGCCCTATCTTAAAGATGCCCATTACAGTGCAGCAGCTAAACTAGGACACGGTATTGGTTACAAGTATGCACATGATTATCCCAACCACTATGTTGAACAACAGTATTTACCAGATGCTGTAAAAGACGAAGAATTATATCGTATGTCCGATGTTGCTTATGAAGGTAGATTACAAAAGTATTTTCATATGATCAAAAAAAGATTTCATCATGAATGATCTCTATAAAGCAGTAAAAGATAAATAGATTTGTGGCGCATATTGCATCACAGGTCTTTTTTCTTTGTGGAAAAAGTGTAAAATAAAAAAGTTTTGCAAAGGAGGCTCGTGTATGGAAAATAAAATGGAATCAATGGAAATCAAGAGACTTGTGATCAATATGTCTCTTCCAATCATTATATCCATGGTTATTCAAGCACTATATAACATTGTAGACAGTATGTTTGTTGCCGGCATTTCCCAAGATGCCTTACTGTCTGTTTCACTCTGCTATCCTGTACAAACCATGATCATTGCTGTTGCATGTGGTACAGGTGTCGGGTTTAACACAGTATTATCCCGTTACTTAGGAGAAAAGAACAAAGAGAAAGCAGACCATACGACAACACATGGTATCGTCTTGGCTTTACTCAATTGGCTTGTCTTTGCATTATTAGGTATGTTCTTTGCGGATAAGTTCATATCTTTATTTGCAAGTGATGCCAATATCATTGCTATGGGCAGTATCTATACAAGGATCTGTACGATGTTTTCATTTGGTGTCTTTATCCAGATCACATATGAGAGGATCATGCAGGCAACAGGACATGTTGTCTATAGTATGATCATGCAAGGTACAGGTGCTGTTCTTAATATCATCTTAGACCCTATCTTGATCTATGGGTTATTTGGTCTTCCAGCTATGGGTGTAGCAGGAGCAGCGATCGCTACTGTACTTGGACAAATGATCGCTATGACACTTGGTATCATCATCGTACAAAGAAAGGTCAAGACGTTACATGTCGATCTAAGACATTTTCGCTTTTCCAAAGAGATCACAGTAAAGATCTACCAGATCGGTATTCCTGCTATCTTAATGCAGTCAATCATGAGTTTTATGACGGTCTTTATGAATATGATACTCGGGGCTTTCTCACAAATGGCGATTTCGGTATTTAATGTTTACTTCAAATTACAGCAGTTTGTATTCATGGCTGTGGCTGGAATGACAAATGCTTTGATCCCAATCGTTGCCTATAACTATGGTGCGAGACATAAAGATCGTATCGTAAAAGCATCAGATTTCTCATTGTTATTAGCAGCAGGGATCATGTTATTTGGTATGATGATCTTCCAATTTATGCCAAGACAACTACTTTCTATGTTCCAAGCAGATGCTGAAATGTATGCCATTGGTGTTCCTGCTTTGCGTATCATCAGTATCAGCTTTATCTTTGCAGGTATATCCATGGTCTTGTGCTCTGTCTTCCAAGCTTTAGATCTTGCTAAGACATCACTTATTGTGACATTGCTGCGTCAAATGGCACTCTTACTACCACTGACTTTTATATTAGCTGAGTTATTTGGTCTGAACGCATGCTGGTGGGCATTCCCGATCACAGAAGTAATCTGTGCCTTCCTTGTACTTATATTCTGGAAAAAGATCAAAGACAGTCTTATATTTTAAAGGAGACAGATCATGGCTTTTATTATTACAAGTATTTTGCTGGGGGTAGGCTTAGCTATGGATGCTTTTACGGTATCTTTAGCAAATGGTCTTAATGAACCGCATATGGCTAAAAAGAGAATGTGCAGTACAGCAGGTGTATTTGCCTTCTTTCAGTTTATTATGCCTTTGATCGGATGGATTTGCGTCCATACAATCTTGCAGTTATTCAACAAGTTTGCCGTACTGATCCCTTGGATTGCTTTAATCTTGCTATGCCTTATAGGCGGTTCTATGTTGAAGGAAGGGTTCTCTAAAGATGTTGCTGGCCAAGAGGAAGAAGTCAGCCATGGAAAGCTTATCATGCAAGGTATTGCTACTTCGATCGACGCACTATCCGTTGGTTTTACAATTGCAGATTACAGTCTCATGCCGGCCCTTGGTGCTTCATTGATCATCGGTATCGTTACTTTCTTCATCTGCCTTGCAGGTCTTTATTTCGGCAAAAAATTTGGTATGAAACTTGCAGGAAAAGCATCTATCCTTGGTGGTGTGATCTTGATCCTAATCGGATTTGAGATCTTTGTGACAGGGGTATTCTAATTGTGATATAAAGTGAACCCAAAAGTTAGACTAAGTGAATATAAAATGATGGGTTCACTTTTTTGAAATTTAACATGAAAAAAAACCATATTACTATATATGCCTAGCATGTGTATTTTATGCTCAGATGACTTCCCTTTTTTTGTATTTATCAGCTACTATATATAGAGAGAAAGA
>CAUWCC010000067.1:0-6616 GCA_963556805.1 uncultured Bulleidia sp.
AAAAGACTATGAATATCATGATTCATAGCCTTCATGTGCAAGTGACGAGTTTTATTTAATATCTTATGATCATATCGATAGAAATTAGCACTATTTTTTACTATTCTAGAAATTCATTCATATCCACCATGTATTCATATAAACATATTTCAGAGCACCCTATTTTTGTGCTTTTTCACAAAATTTCCACACACTCTGTCATATGTATATATGCGTATTTTTCCAGCATCTCAAGCCTGTAATTTACTTTTCTCTTGAAAGGTTCATAATAATAAGGAAATAAGGAGATTATATGATTATTGATCAGATAGAAAAAAGATTATTGGATCTAGCAAAACGATCCGATACAGATTTGCAAGAGATATACACAAAGATCGATGACATTTGCATGTATAACTCTGACCGTATTCTTTCCGCTTTCATCGAAAATAGTATTTCTTATTCCGACTTTGCGGATATCAACGGATATGGCAATTACGATACAGGGCGTGATAAGTTAGAGAAGATCTATGCAACTGTATTAGGTACAGAAGATGCTCTTGTACGCCCCCAGATCATGAGTGGTACAAATGCTTTGTTCCTAGCATTCTCTGCATTGTTAAAGCATGGTGATACAATGATCTCTCTTACAGGTACCCCTTATGATTCCCTGCAGGAAATGATTGGTCTAAGTGGTAATTCTTCACAATCTTTAAAGGCATATGGTGTCAAGTATGAACAGATCGACTTGATCAACGATGCGTTTGATGAAGAAAAAATCGTCGCAAGACTCGCAAAAAAGGATGTACGTTTGGTTGAGATTCAAAGATCAAGAGGATATTCTCACAGAGCATCTTTGATGTTATCTAAGATCGAGCATGTCATTGCAAAGATTCGTGAAGTAAATCAGGATGTTATCATCATGGTAGATAACTGTTATGGTGAACTTGTTGAAACACGTGAACCGGGACATGTTGGTGCAGATATCGTGGTTGGTTCTTTGATGAAGAATCTTGGTGGTGGTGTTGCTTCAACGGGTGGCTATGTAGCAGGTAGAGCAGATCTTATTGAGATGGTAGCTGATCGTTTGACAGCACCTGGTATCGGGAAGGAACTTGGTGCTAACTTCAATCAGAACAATAACTTCTTCAAAGGTCTCTTCTTAGCACCAAATGCTGTCAGAAGTGCTTTGAAGACACAGGTCTTTGCAGCATATATGCTGGAAAATCTTGGTTATAAGAATGTTTCTCCAGCTTGGAATGAAGAACGTACGGATATCATCCAAACAGTGGAACTGGGCAACGAAGAAAATCTTGTTAAGTTTACACAAGGTATTCAGGAATCTTCTCCAGTTGACTCTTATGTCCACGTATTACCTGCTCCAATGCCTGGTTATCCTTTTGATGAAGTCATGGCATGTGGCAGCTTTACACAAGGAAGTACGATTGAACTCAGTGCAGATGCTCCAGTTGTTCCTCCATACACTCTCTATATGCAGGGCGGTCTTTCCTTGGAATATGGCAAATTATCTATCTTATTAGCTTTAACAAAAACAGAGAAGGAATCTTCCAATTAAATCACAAGGTCTATTGTCCAACTTGGATAATAGACTTTTTCTTTTCCAACAAAAAAAAGATCTCTCCATCATAAAGAGATCTTCTTTCTCAATAACTACCTAATTGACCACCATCGATACGAATGATCGTATTATTGATATAGTTTGCTTCCTCACTGATCAAGAACTTCACAAGATGTGCTACTTCCTCTGGTTCTCCATATCTTTGTACCAAGATTTTTTCACATTCTTGTTTTAAAAATTCCTCGTCATATCCATCCAATTCATTCTCTGTACCAATAAAACCTGGTGCAACAGCATTTACATGAACATAAGGTGCAAATTGCACAGCCATGTCATGTGTTAAGGAATTCAAAGCAGCTTTAGATGCATCATAATCAAAACTCATAGGGTAATACGTATTGATCCCATTTGTAGAAGAGATATTCACAATACGTCCATATTCTTGTTCTTTCATATGCCTATATACACGATTGCAACAATTATATGCCCCAACGACATTAACATCTAATGTACGTCTAAATTCATTTGCATTCTTCAGCTGAAATAAGTTAGAAAGATCAATTGCAGAATTATTGATCAATATATCCACATACCCTAACTCTTCCTCGATCCGATCCACCATTGCATTTACTTCTTCTTCTTTTGAAACATCTGCATATACTGCCATACATGGTACATGATATGTTTCTTGGATCAGATCCCGCAGATCTTCCGCTTTCTGCTTGGAATGACAATAATTGATAACAATAGAATAACCGCATGCAGCAAGTTCTAATGCAATTGCCTTACCGATCCCATTTGCTGCACCTGTAACCAAAACTAATCTACCCATAGATAAAAAAGAGCTTAATGATTAAGCTCTTGAGGAATACTTACCATCTGCTGTAGAAACAATGATTCTTTCACCCTGTTCAATGAACTGAGGAACACGAAGTGTCAAACCTGTATCTGTAGTAGCATCCTTTGTCTGTGTAGAAGGAGCACCCTTGATAGCTGGTGTTGTTTCAACAACTGTAACTTCAACCTTATCTGGAAGAGATACATTCAATACCTGACCTTCGAAGATCATCAATACAACATCCATACCTTCAATGAGGAAGTACTTACCGAAACCAATCTGCTCTTCATCTAATTCAAATGTTTCGAAAGTTTCCATATCCATGAAGTAATATGTAGAACCAGCAGAATAAGAATACTGTGCAGCCTTTCTTTCGATCATAGCTGCTTCAAACTTTGTAGACGCATTGAAGTTTCTTTCCTGTGTAGAACCAGTCTTCAAATTCTTCATCTTTGTCTTCAAAATAGCTGCACCCTTACCCGGCTTAACGTGCATGAAGTCCAAGACCTGCCATGGATCACCATCGACCATAACAGTCAAACCTGTTTTAAAATCACCTGCTTCAATTGACATAATTACCACCTTTTTCTTTTATATAGCTTTCATATTCTAACAACTTTATCTTTTTTTATCAACAAACCCCACTGTCTCTCCCCCAACAAAAAAGCGGATTTCTCCGCTCTTCCTTAGAATATAGTCACTTTCTGATCTTCTTTCTTGTGTTGCTTAATATAGCGATTCCACTTAATGTAGCCATATGTTGTATTTGTAAAGTAACCAAGTTTAAGTACAAGAAGTACATACTGACCAGAGAGGATATTGATAATTGTTTCCATGATGGCAGAGATATACCATGCGATCCACTGCTCTTGTAAACGGAAGAATATAAACAGACCGTTCGCGATTGCGACTGCAGAGCCGCAGGCATCTAGGTATATGATCGCGGTCTCTAGTGCTTTATTACCGCCCAAGAAGTCTGTATGGATATTCAAACCACTAATGATATAACCAGAAACAAATGTAAATACGATGATACCGACGATGACCATAACTTCCTGCCATCCTGTCAGTTTACGTACAGCAGTCAGTTCTTCTTCCTCTTCGTCCTTATGCTTAGACCAGTTGATAAAGCTCAAGATATCGATCGGGATCCAGAAGAACAATGTCGTAACGATAGAAGAGAAACGATACATAAGTACCACGCACTCTGCAATCTCAACAACTTCTACTCCCAAAGACACAAGGAAGTTGTAACGAGACTGCTTAGAGATCAACAATTCACAAAGAATATTCAAGAATGTATCCAACAGATACAACAGCATGATGATGATACCATTTACACCATTTGCACTGCCTTCTGGGAATGCCACAGCTACAATAGCAGCCAATGACATGATTGAGAGGAACCATATCTTTTCATATGTTGTAAAGAGTTTTGCAAATACGACCATGATCGCCAGGGAGATAAACATAATGATCAATGCTGTTCCCAAGTTGAAGATCGGCATATTTATGTTTGCTGCTGTCTCTCTATATGTTGTCTGCAATTGTTCCTGACTTGGATCCATGTGATCAAAGAACAGCTTTGTGCCATCCGTCGATTCATATTCATATGCTGTAATAGAATCAGCCTCCAAGTTCACATACTCCTCATAGGAATATGTGACAATCATGGATTCTTTACCTTCACGGTATGTAACATCACATACTGTAGATTCTTCATCATAATCCTCTACAGAACGATCTCTTTCCATTTCAACAGTTCCTACATATTCAGCAGAACCATAATCAGCATTCACCTTTCCTGTCCCAATAATAAAGGATGCTGCGGAACCAATAAGCATCACACACAATAAGATGATTTCAAATATGCGAAGCTTCTTATTCGGTTCGATATTCTTTTTCAGTTTTTCAATCATATCTTCTTCCCTTCTAAAAAAATCCTTTGGTATTTTAATGCAAATTGTTAAAATATACAATTCTTTGTAAGTGTCCAATTTCTCAAACTTTCAGAATATCTAACAAAGAATACGTTCTTTGTTTCCACAGTTTTATAACTTTTCCTAAAAAGCTCTTTTACAAAAATACTTTGGGGAATATCTGTTTCAGCGTGTATAATAGATACCGTAAATGTCGCATATTTTATGCAACCACATTGGAGGTTATTTTATGTTTGCAAAAAAGATTTTGTTTTGTTCATGTCTTATGTTAATGGCTGGCTGCAGCAACAAACCAGCTGCTAGTACACCAGCACCTGTAGAACCACTAGATTTAACAGGAACATGGGTATCAGAAGCATCTGATGAGGGAGCTTATACAGAAGCAGTGATCACAGATGATTCCATTGAGATCAACTGGATCACAGATGAAGCAAATGCATTGTATTGGGCAGGTTCTTACGAAGCACCAGCAAAACCTGGTAATTCCTACAGCTGGACATCTAAGGGGGATACAAAACGTATGCAGGCTTCTATCCTTGCTTCTAGTGAAGAAACAAAAGATTTTACCTATAAAGATGGTGTCATCAAATATGAATCTGCTATGATGGGTGTCACAAAGACAGTAGAATTAGAAAAGAAAGATTAGCAAAAAAAGCCCAGCCGTTAGGTTGGACTTTTTTGTTATCTTCCAGTGACCTTCACAAAAACATCATCAACCCCGTCGGTATATTTGCCTTGTGCTATTAGTCTGTTCCTTAAACTGTTGAGATAACGAACAATCATACTGCGTTCGACATCATCAAGTGCAAGATAAAATGTAATTTTCATAATCTTTCCTCTTTTGACTACATTGTAGCAAAAGAATTTGTTTTATACGAATGTGCGGATTTTTAGGCATAGAAAAAGACACCAACCTTTCGATTGATGTCTTTATTTCTACCTATGCAATGCCACGAATGTATTAAGTTTATCGTACTTCTTTATTAACTTGGGGCAATCTTTTGCAAAATATTATCTTTCCGAATATTTTCGAGCTTTTCATAAATGTAAGATAATTCTTATTACCTTTCCTCGTTCTCCCCGCACTGACGAAGTCTTGGTAAAACGCTGGCTGGGGCAGATAACCGTCCGGGGCGACCATTTCACAGTGAAGCAAAATCTGGACTGAAAATTGATATTGAAGGATAATGCCCTTAGATGCAAAAATGCTCCTCACCACTGGAATATATCCAATGATGGGGAGTCTTTACTTATGCTAATTCTTTTATTGCATATATTGCGACAACAGACAATGGAATCGACATTATTGCAAAAGCAGCTGGCCACCCTGATTGGGATACAGATACACTACTTCTCTTTGCTAATTCTGATGCTCCGTATGTCAAATTATCTGCGTATGCATTATCCATATTTTACCTCACTCTCATATAATAACCGTTTTTCAATATAATCGTACCACCATTTACTGCTCCGCCTAGAGAACCTGCAGCTTTTTTCGTTGGATAAATTTGATTAGAATATAGCGAAATCAATGCCGTATACGCGTCAGCTATACTCAATGTACTACCAACGCTCTTAAATACTTGTAATATCATTTTGGTTAACCTCCTTTATTATCATCAATATTTTACTAATAGCATCCATGGCTTCTTCATCAGACCTTTCAAGCAATTTTGCGAACTTTGAAACAGCCTCCAGTCTATCTTCCATACGGAATTTTTTTTCAGACGCATCAGGAGCTGCAATTTCTGTATAGCTCAATAAGCGTTTTCCTACAAGATAATCATCATATCTACCATTACATTGCTTAAGTAAATATGCAGCAACACCTTTTAAATGAGGGCCTATTGCAAATGTTTCCACAATTTCTTCTGGAATTTTGACTTCTACTACCACCTTATCGTCACCATAAACCATCGGAGTCTGTATCTGCACACCGTATCTCGAATAAAGATTCAACGATGCACTCCTAACGCCTTCTCTTATATCAGGAATGGCATCAATGGCTTTTATTGTTAAATCAGCAAATTCGATTTGTATATTTTTTGAAATCAACATATCATTACCTCCTTCTATAATAACTATTACTAGTGTTAGTAATAGTTATTATGCATCCGTATTTTTGATTCGTCAATACCTTATATTACTAGTGCTAGTAATATTTTTATTAGTAAAAAAATTAAAATGACAAATTAACAATAATTTACATATTAAATCCCGAATTATCAAGCCAATTGCAACACAGTTGAATAGTAGACTTCATATGGTGTTTTATATCCA
>CAUWCC010000068.1:0-6282 GCA_963556805.1 uncultured Bulleidia sp.
TTTTATGCGAAGAAATAAGGGTTTTCTACCAACACTGTGCAAATCCGGATTTTTTATAATAAAAATCATGGTGTTAAGTAAAAGTGCTTGACACCACTTTTGCCACTGTTATAATAATTTCGTCACAAGGAGGATATTACTATGGCAGTTAAGCTTCGTTTGAAGAGAACAGGTGCTAAGAAGGCGCCTAGATATCGTATTGTTGCTGCGGATTCCCGCACACGTAGAGATGGTCGTGAGATCGAAATGATCGGTTACATCAACCCTACAACAGAGCCGGAGACAGTTGTTGTTGATGCTGAAAAGGCTTTGAAGTGGCTTGGTAATGGTGCTCAGCCATCTGATACAGTACGCAACATCTTGTCCAAGCAGGGCATCATGAAGCAGTTCCACGATCAGAAGGTCGCAGCTAAGGCAAAGAAATAAGTCATGACCAATCTGGAACAGGTATTGCTTGATCTCGTAACACCGATGGTTGAAAGACCTGAAATGCTGGAAGTTGCGGAGATGCCGAGCAGTGATGAAAGAGAAGTTGTTCTGTATGTCTATGCAACAAATGATGATATTGCTAGACTCATTGGTCGTAAGGGATCAATGGCAGGTGCACTTCGCCAGGTCATGAGTGTAGCTTCGCACAAAGAGAACAAGAAAGTTACGATTAAATTTGAAGAGAGAGAGAACGCATAGTTCTTCGATCAGAATGGAAGTCTGCATATATGCGGACTTTTTTTAATATATGTCGTCTGTTATAATCGAACGCATGGAATACATAAAGATTGGAACTATTATTAATACCCATGGTATCAAAGGGGAAGTAAAGATCCGCAGCTGCTCTGATTTTGATGATGAGCGTTATGTGAAAGGGACGACCGTGTATATTCACAGCGGCTCAGCGTATCTTCCATTTACTGTTGCTTCATATCGTGTGCATAAGGGGTTTCCGCTCGTTAGTTTTGAAGGATGTGGTAATATCAATGATGTAGAAAAGTATAAAACATGTGATCTTTTCGTCAAAAATAGTGATCGCAAGCCTTTGACAGATGGTCGTCACTATGTAAGTGATTTAGTTGGCATGACAGTTAAATCTAGTGATGGGGAAGTGATCGGTATTGTAAAGGATATCGAGGACACATGCGGTGCCCAGCGTAATATGCGTGTTGTGCGTGAAGGGCAAAAGGATGCATTGATCCCTTATGTACCTGCATTTATCCGCTATGTAGATGAATATGCACATACGATCGTAATTAATGTGATCGAGGGATTGTTATGAGGATCACTGTTTTAACACTTTTTCCTGAAATGTATGAAAGTGTCTTGCAGGCATCGATCGTAGGGCGCTCGATCGGCAAAGGACTTGTTGATATCGATTTTGTCCAGATTCGTGATTTTGCTTTGGATCGCTACAAGCATGTAGATGATACTCCGTTTGGTGGCGGGGCTGGGATGGTCATGAAATGTCAGCCGGTGTTGGATGCATTAGATTCAGTTAAGACGGAGCAATCATATACATTGATGATGTCTCCGGCTGGCAGGAAGTATGATCAAAAGATGGCACGTGAATTAGCAGCGAAAGAGCACATTATCATTTTGTGTGGTCATTATGAAGGTCTGGATGCACGTATTGCCAAGCATGTAGATGAAGAAGTGTCAATTGGCGACTATGTTTTAACTGGCGGTGAGCTGGCTTCTATGGTGATCATTGACTCTGTTACACGTCTATTGAAAGGTGCGATCCGTGAGGATTCTGCAAATGAAGAATCACATGAAAATGGTCTGCTGGAATATCCTCAATATACACAACCGGCCGATTATAAAGGAGACCGTGTACCGCCTGTTCTTGTTTCTGGCAATCATGCCAAGATCCGTGAGTGGCGTGTAGCACAAAGTTTGATGCTGACAAAAGAAAAAAGACCAGATATGTATGCTACACATACATTTACGGAAGAAGAAAAGAAAGTATTAAAAAAGATTGATCAAGGTAAGATCGATCTAGAGGGGAGATAAATCACTTTATCTTCTCTTTTTTTTCAGGCTCATTACATGCTTTGAGTTCTTCGAAATAACGTTCTAAATACATTTTGTGGGCAATGGCAGTGACAATATTAAGCAAAGCATTTCTTTCTTCTACACCCGTTTCCTTTTTACCATAAAACTCATGCAGCATATCCTGCATAGAATTTGCAAATGTATCGTAAGATTGCTCTGCACAAGCAAAGATCGATTCTGTTTTAAGACATATACGAATATGTTCTAAAGATATTACAGTTTTAGCACTAGAAATAAAGATCAAGGATGCGATCTGGTCTTTGTTATATGTTTTCCGTACAGGAGAAGAAACAAGTTTCTTCTTTACATAGTTGGAGACCATGGAGCCAGTGATCTGCATCTCTGGAAAATCAACAAAGAAACTGTTAATGTATTTAACAACTTGATCGAGATATAGACCTACATTTGGAATCTCGCGATAGGCAGGAAGCGTAAATTCCTGCAATGTGTTACGTAATTTAATTTCATTCATAACTGTATTGTAAGCGTTTCGTGCAAAAGCGTCAAACGGTATGTTAGTATTCTTGACAGGTTTTACAAAAACCGATAATATAATACCTGTAAACAGGTTAGCGAAAAACCGATGGAAGGTTATTCAAAGGAGGATATCCTATGACAACGATTCGTAGAACAGGAGATATATTTGAGAAGAGAATGTTTAAAGTAAAAGATCCAATTAGTGCTCTGACCCATTTGATGGGGGCGGTTGCTGCTATTATCGGCATGCCGCTATTATTGATAAAAGCTTCATCAGTGAATAATACACCGCGCACCTTGCTGGCTTTTACGATCTTTATGATGAGTATGATCATGCTCTATTCTGCAAGTACTGTGTATCATTCATTCAGTGTCAGCTATAAAGTGAATCTGATCTTGAAAAAGATCGATCATATGATGATCTTTATCTTGATCGCTGGTACATATACACCAGTTGCAATGCTGGCATTGCCGAAGCACGTCGGAAATATCCTACTGTTGTCGGTGTGGTCGATTGCTTTGATTGGTATCATATTTAAAGCGTTTTGGGTTACATGTCCTAAGTGGGTATCTTCCGTCATCTATACAGCTATGGGGTGGGTATGTATCTTCTTCATGAAAGATATCGTAGCAGTATTAACAAAGCCGGCCTTTATGTGGCTGTTGGCTGGCGGTTTGTTCTATACAGTAGGGGCTGTTATCTATGCTCTAAAACCAAAGATGGTCGAAGGAAGGATCCCAGGTTTCGGCAATCATGAGTTATTTCACTGCTTTGTATTAGCTGGCAGTCTATGCCACTATATATTCATGTTTCAATATCTTACATTGCTTGCATAGGAGGTTCGTCATGCACGAATCTCTTTTCTTGTATATTGATATTTGCTGAAACAGTGCCATAATTTCAAATAGAGATAAAGATTGGAGAAATAATTTATGAGATTTGTGGATTTGATTGAAAAAAAATCTGACGGTCTTGCTTTGAATGGTGAAGAAATCAGTTTTATGGTACATGGTTTCACGGAAGGTGACATACCAGATTATCAGATGAGTGCCATGATGATGGCTATATTGCAAAAGGGTATGACGATGCCGGAAATTGCTTCTTTGACATTGTCTATGATGCATTCTGGTGATACGGTGGATCTTTCTGATCTACCTGGTATTAAGCTGGATAAACATAGTACTGGTGGGGTAGGAGATACGACAACGTTGGTCGTTGCTCCACTTGTGGCAGCCTGTGGTGGTACGGTCGCTAAGATGAGCGGCCGTGGTCTTGGTCATACAGGCGGTACATTAGACAAGCTAGAAAGTATTCCTGGCATATGTGTGGAACAGTCTATAGAACATTTTAAAGATATCGTCAGAGAGAATGGGGTGGCAGTGATCGGACAGACTGGAAATCTTGTTCCTGCTGATAAGAAAATGTATGCTTTGCGTGATGTAACAGCCACAGTACGTTCTATTCCGTTGATTGCATCTAGTGTTATGTCAAAAAAGCTGGCAAGCGGGGCTGATGCGATCGTACTGGATGTTAAGACTGGCAGTGGTGCTTTTATGAGAACGAAGGAAGAGGCTTTTCGTCTTGCACATACGATGGTGCAGATCGGTCGGCATCTGCATCGGGAAGTGCGTGCGCTTGTGACAGATATGGATCAGCCTTTAGGTATGGCTGTGGGAAATGCATTGGAAGTCAAGGAAGCAGTGGAGTTGTTGTCTGGTATGATCCCAGAAACAGATCCTTTATATCAAGTGTGTTTAACATTAGGCATACAGATGTTGATGCTTGGTCATTTGGCTGAGGATGAAACAAAAGCGGAAGTGATGCTGCGTGAAAAGATCGCGGATGGTTCGGGTCTTGCTCATTTGCAGCGTATGATCACTTTGCAAGGTGGTGATGCCTCATATTTAAATCCAGAAGCTATGGAAAAACTTGTTGCAGTAAAGCAGAAGATAGATATATGCAGTGATCGTGAAGGATATGTAACAGCATTGCAGGCTGAAGCAATCGGTACAGCTGCACAGATGCTGGGGGCAGGTAGAGCACAGAAGGGTGATGTGATCGATCCAGCAGTTGGTCTTGTGATGCGGGTTAGAAGAGGTGCACATGTAGATGTGGGGCAGCCTTTATGCACATTGTATGTCAATGATGATCATGCCCTTGCTGAAGTGAAAGAAAAAGTATATCAGGCAATCACGATCGGTGAAGGAGAACCAGCTGAAAGACCAATGATATATGGTATTGTGACAGAATAAGGTGAGAAAGTGAGCAGAACAGCATCTGCTCGCTTTTTACAAAAGAAAAAGACCAGTTATTCAACTGATCTTAATTTCTTAGCAATCTCTCTTGCTTCATTTTCATCTAACCATTGAATGCCTTTTTCAGCATCTCTTTTCATGATGATCGCTACACCATGGGCCCCTTGATCACGATAGCTTAATACCCCGATTTGATCATCATAACGAGGAGAAGGCAGCTCAGCAGCATTGTAGATAATACGATACTGCTTTCCTAAGATCGGCATAGACAATTCAACGAGTTCACGACGACCATTATAAGGATCTTCCAACTGCTCACGGATCACTTTGTTCGATTCAAAAAACACCGTGTCCATAACATGATCAGAAGTACGTGCAACATCTACCTTAGTCTTGCTTTCATCTGTGTAGTATGTTCTCATGACGAGATGACCTTTAATGATATACGGTGCATTGACGCCGTATAGAGCAACGGTACATACAAAATGATGTCGATATTCAAATGGATAATACAATTTCTGCTCGGCCATATTCGTCGATCTCCTTACTGTTTATATTATAATCAAAAAGCAAAAATCGCAACATGACAGAAGCGAGACTGCTAAAATAGATAAAGATATGGAGGTACAGAGATAGTGAAGCAACCAAGATCAGGTAAAAAATATTTCTTTTTTGATGTGGATGGTACATTGACGGATAATGCTACACACAAGATTGTTCCAAGTGCACAAGCAGCGTTAAAAGCATTGCGTGACAAGGGTCACTTTACAGCGATTGCAACAGGACGTGCGCATTATAAAGCAATGTCATTTGCAGATACTGTTCACATCTCTAATTTAGTATGTGCTGGTGGCGGTTGTCTTGTTATAGATGGCAAGGTAAGAGAAGACAAGTATCTTGATCATGACAAGGCGATTTCTTTGCTGCATCAAGCAGATCAACACGGCATTGGTTGGTTATTGATCCTAAATGATTCAGATGAAGTATATATGCGAGATCTAAGATTCTTGGAACAAGCAGGTCTGCGTAAAGAATTGACGACATATATATTAGATAGAAATCTTGATTATGAATCTTTGAAAGGCATTTTTAAAGTGTATCTGGCGATAACGCATGAAATGGAAATAAAAGAAATGTGGTTGAACAAGCTTGGTCACTTGCGGATGACCCCAGATTATCTCGTATTTCAACACGATGAGAAGAAAGATGGTATTTTGCGGATGATGGATATATTAGGAGCAGATCCTAGAGATGTGGTCGTTTTTGGAGATGCAGAGAATGATCTGGTCATGTTTGATGAACGTTGGTTTTCCATTGCTATGGGAAATGGGGTAGATGCTTTGAAAGCGAAAGCAGATTATGTGACGGATACAAATGTGAAAGATGGTATTTGGAATGCATGCCGGAAGTTTGGTTGGATCGATTGAGGGTTGTGTAAAGTACAGATGAGGTGAGTTGAAAAACTCATCGCAAGTTTGACTAAGTTATTGCAACTTATCGAGA
>CAUWCC010000069.1:0-6269 GCA_963556805.1 uncultured Bulleidia sp.
CTATGTGCATTTTACTGTCTTTATATCAACATGAATTTGTTTTGAGCCTAAAAAAGTATAAACTATACACTAACTGTAAAGTCAAGAGTTTATATAAACAAAAAGAAGGACAACGCCTTCTTTCTAGAGTAATGCAAATAATAACTTTGCCATGCCTGCCATTACCATGACTAAAATTGGATTCACATGCCCTTTTTGCAAGCATACAAAGCAAACAACGAAGATCACAGCCATCAACCAATCTGTTTCTGCTAAGATCACACTGCCATTTGGCCAAAGCGCTGTAACGAGTATGGAGATGCCCGCTCCCGCAATCATAGCGATCACAGCAGGCCGTAAGGTATCTAAGATCTTCTGCATCAGATCTAAGTTACGATATTTCAAGTACAACTTAGCCAAGATCAAAACAATAATGCAAGATGGAAAGATACAACCAAGTGTTGCTGTAACTGCTCCGCCTACCCCTGCAATCTTTGTCCCTACAAAAGTCGCAGAATTGATTGCAATAGGACCCGGTGTCATCTGCGAGATCGTAACAAGATCTGTAAACTCTCCCATAGATAACCAATGATGCAGATTCACGATCTGATCTTGGATCAAAGGCATAGCAGCATAACCACCGCCGAAACTGAACAAACCAATTTGGAGGAAACTAAAGAATAACTGTAAATAGATCATATTACTTTCTACCTTCCATCCATGCTCGTACAATACCTAGACCAATGCAAAACAATACGATATATACAACATTTACCTTAAAGACGATCGTTGCCAGCATAGCAGAACCAAAGATCACGATCGAAAATACATTTTTTTCTTTCCAGATCGGCATAAACATATCACATACTACACCAGCGATCACTGCAGCTACACCAGCCTGCATACCTGTCAAGATCTCAGAGGCAATAAAACTATTCTTGAAGATCTCATAGAATACAGAAATGATAGAAATGATCACAAATGGCGGCAGGATCGTAGCAATGATCGAAACCAATGCACCTACAAAACCAGCTAACTTATAACCCACTGCTATCGCACCATTGACCGCAATGGCACCAGGGGAACTTTGTGCAATAGCAGTCAGATCCAGCATTTCATCATCATCGATCCAATGGTATTCATCTACAAACTTTTTTTTCATCAACGTGACGATAACATAACCGCCACCAAACGTGAAAGCACTAATGTATAACGTAGAAACAAATAACTTCCATAATACTTTCTTTTTTTCCATTGGAAGACCTCCCGTGAAAAGTATAGACATTGATTCAAAAAAATATAGTCTTGACTATATATACAAAAACAGGTCATAAGACCTGTTTTGTGTTTTATTCATGGCGCAATGCTTCGATTGGATCTAGATTTGCTGCTTTATAAGATGGCAGTAAACCAAAGATAATACCTATTGCCATCGAGAACAATACAGCCAAAATACATGCTTCTGGTGAGATAGCAACAGGCGTGCCATTCAATTTAGAAATCAATTCCGCCAGCAAAATACCTGTAACAACACCAAGCAGTCCACCGATCGAAGTCAAAACAACTGCTTCTGTAAGAAACTGCATCATGATCGTCTTTTTTGGTGCTCCAATTGCTTTCTTCAACCCAATCTCACTTGTTCGTTCTGTAACAGATACAAGCATGATGTTCATAACACCAATACCGCCAACCAATAAGGAAATACCTGCGATCCAGATCAGCATAGTATTAGTAGATGCAGATAACTGTTGGATATCTTTAGCCTGTTGCAGAAGATCTTGTGCTTTATATGTGATCGTACTATCTGCAGCATGAACAGACATATTGAGAAGATTCTCAGCTTCCTTGCCAATCTTTGTCATATTATCTGTTTCATCTGCTAACAGCAATGCATTCTGTGGTTCATCGTAAGCATAAGCAGAAGGCCAGGTAGAGTATGGAATATATACTTTTCCTGATTCCTGCTGGTGATATGTATAATAGTCTTCCATTGTTTCGATCACTGGTTCAAACTTATTTTTTTCTGCACATACACCAACTACTATATATGGAACACCATGTACCTCGATCGTCTCTCCAACAGCTTTTTGACCATTGAACAATTGTCTTTCAGCTGCAGCATCGATCACTGCTGTATAGCGATGCTGAGCATGATCTTGCGCTGAGAGCCCGCGACCTTTGCGAATGGCTAGACCTGCTGCTGAAAAGTATGACTCATCCACACCACACACATACCCGCCTGATAAAGAACTTGTCAAATGGTAAACCCCATCGTAATCCTGTCTCTTTGTAAATAAAGAAACAGCTGTTACATGCTCAATATCCTGTAGTTGTTCTCTTGTATCAGTGGTAATAACAGGAACACCATCTGGTATACCCATTGACATATCATAATCCCAATCACCTTGATTCAGTGAGACCGTAACGCTATTACGGCCACTGCCAATCAAATTCTTACGGATCTGTTCATTCGTACCTTTGATGGTAGATACGATTCCAATAATAGAAGCAATACCAATGATGATACCCAGCATAGTAAGAAAGGAACGCATTTTATGTGACTTTATGCCTTGCAATGATAATCTGATATTTTCAATCATGGCTGCATCCCTCCTTCTTCATCAAATACCGTTGGTGCCCCTTCTTTCACATTCTTGCCATAAGGGAAAGCAATCTTATCTTCACGCGTAATACCACCCAAGATCTCACCTGTCATTCCAAACAATGTACGACCAAGTTGTATTGGTTGTTTCTTCAACTTACCGTGGTCATCCTTCATTACATAATAGGAACCATTCTCTTCTCTGATGTATAACATATCGATCCACATGGCATCACTTTGCTCTGCTTCACTCTGGATCTGAATATCGAGCGGATCACCATTCTTTAAATCCGTATCATCAGCAATATGACCAACAAACTGGTAATATGATGCATTCGGATTGCCGCCATAGTAAGAACCCGAATTTGTAGGATATGTGTCAATGGATGTCACTTCTGCTTCATAAGAAGAACCTGTATTCCAATTTGTTACCGTGACCATCGTACCATTCTTCACCTGATCCAGCATCAATTCACTGATCTCACCTTGTACGTATGTTCCTTGTGCACCAGATACGGTAACCAATGGACTTCCATCCTGCGGCAACTCGTTTAAAGAAGCAGCCCGTGTTACAACGCCATCATGCTTAGCATATACGATACCATCTGAAAGAGATTCTTCATCGATCTCCAATTCCAATACTTTTCTACGCAGTGTAAGATCCAAAGATTTCAATTTCATCTCTGTTTCTTTGATCATAGAAGCAAGTTCTTGAGCAGTATATCCTTCTGGAATAACTGGTTCTTCTACTTCTATAGAAAGATCTGGTTCTGGTAACGGTTCTACTGCATGTTCTGGTGCAATATAACCAGGAGCTGGAAACTTGCTGTCAGAGTCTACTAGCGGCAGACGTTTTGCATGGATCAGCCATCTACTGACTAACGTGCCTGTGTATGCGTTATCTTCATGTACTTCTATCGCTGCCCAAATATCAACATCATTCAAATAACCTTCAATTTTCTCAGGTGTCATTTTTTCATCATCCGGCATATCTTCCGGCTGTAAATGCATCTGTTCTTCCAATTGTGCACGCAGTTCATCTTTTTTCTTTATCAATTCAGCTTCTAATGCTTGGAATAATGTACTTCTTATCTCACCATCTTCGGTAACAAGAAAAATCAAAGGATAATCTGGATATGAGCCTGGTTCAATATCTGAACATTCATTACTATACGTAATATCATATGCATCCGTCAGCTGATCCAATACCGTATATGCATCACCGATCTTTTCTTTCTTTTTATCCGTCTCTGGGGTTGGCGAAGGAAGTGGTTCTGGGGTTGGTATAGGAAGTGGTTCTGGTATCTCTATCGGCACTGTATTACGCAATTTTTGCAATTTATATTTCGTCGAAGCGATCTCATTCTTGACCGTTTCTACAGCTGTTTTCTTAACTGCAGCTGCCAACTGTAAAGAAGATAAATCATATGCAATCAACTTATCTCCAGTTTTCACTTGCTGCCCTGCAGATACAAAGATCTCAGATACTGTTTTTGTACTATCTGGAAAGATACTTTGATCTTGGGCATTATAAACAACACCTGAAGATGAAGTTGGATCACCAAAATAACCACCGTCAAGCGTAGCAACAGAAACAACTTCCACATTTTTCTTACCGCGTGTAGCAGCATAGATACCGATCGAACCAAGTACAAGTACCACGGCTGATACAGTGATCATTACTTTTTTCTTATTCATAGGCATCTCCTTTCTGGCGATGCTCGATGATCTCGCCATCTACAATATGGAGAACTTTTTCAGCGTTGGCCGCAACCGATGCATCATGTGTAATCATAACAATCGTTACACCTTCTTCATGGAGTTCTTTAAACAAAGCCATGACCTGACGGCCACTTGCTTGATCTAATGCACCTGTTGGTTCATCTGCCAACAAGATACGAGGATGATTGATCATTGCTCTAGCAATAGCAACGCGTTGCTTTTGACCGCCTGATAATTGATTTGGCTTAAACAAAGCACGATCTTTTAAACCAACACGATCCAACTGTGCCAATGCTCTCTTTTCACGTTCTGCTTTAGCTGCCCCTGCATATACAAGTGGCAATGCAACATTCTCTAAAGCTGTTTCAAAAGGCAGCAAATGAAACTGCTGGAAAACAAAACCAATCTTATTTAGTCGCGTATCTGATAATTGATTGTCGGACATCTTTGTTACATCCATACCATCCAGCATATATACACCACGATCAAAACGATCTAAACAGCCGATGATGTTCATCAAGGTAGATTTACCAGAACCAGACGGTCCCATGATGGCAATATAGTCGCCCTCTTCCACCTCCAGTGAAACATCTTTTAATACGGGTACAGCATACTGTCCTATCCCATAACTCTTATAAATTCCATGCAAATCCAAGATCATGATAAATCACCCGCATTCATTGTTTTTTGACCTTCATGCAATGTCTCATCAGGCCATGCGATCTCATCTTCTAGATCTAAACCAGACTTGATCTCAATTGCACCAGTCTCATCATCGCTTTCTCCAACTTCAACAGATGCTTTTTTCAACTTTCCGTTAACACTCTTCCATACAAAAGCCGTACCATCATCGTTATATCCGATGAAGGAACTATCCAACCAAAGTCCATCTTTATGCTGTTCCTGGCCAAGATCAGGTTCAATGAAAACATGCTGACCAAGCATCAATTCCTTAGAATCTTGCAAAGTAACATAGAACGGATACTTAGAAGCTGTTTCTCCAGACTCCATACCCATATGGTCATTGTTATTCTGAACAGGTTCTTTTTCAATCGCTGTAACAGTACCGTTCCATACATCCTGCTCATTTACACGAGATCGTATAATGACATTCTGTCCAGCTGTTATAGCTCCCATAGACTGTTCATCTACTGTGCCTTTTACTCTAAACTCACCTGTTTGTGCCAGCTGCATAAAATGCTGTTGATCAGACATCATCATATTAGTGTTAGAAGGATCACGTACGATAGACTTAACAACACCATCTATAGATGCCTTTACCGTAGCGTTGTCGATTTCTTTCTGACATCTAGCTATTTCAGCCTGCTTACTCTGCTTATCATATCCTGTAGAATTAATCTCCATCTGTTTTCCTTGTATTTGCAAAGTCAGCTCTGTTCTATCACCACCATTGTTGATCTGATTCTGTAATTCTCTAATATCAGCATTCAGCTGAGCTATACGACCATCGCACTCTTCTAGATCCAACTGCAGCGTACGTATCTGATTAGATGATTCAGCTGTATCATAGACAAACAATGAATCACCTTTCTTGACTGCCTGTCCCTCCTGCACAAAAATCTCTGCAACCTTCTTTGCTGGATCTGCATCGATGTTGACACTATCTTGTGCTTCTATCACACCACTGAAACGTTGTGCATAACCAGTGGTTCCTGTTAGATCAGAAACCTTTTGTACAAATGCATTCTCTGTTGATGAACTATTGTTACCTAAGATAAAGTAACTGGCAGTACATACTACAATAACTGTTGCAACTATCCCTACAGCTGCAATGATATTCTTCTTTTTCATAAAATTTACCGCTGAGATATGATCTCATTTCTCTTTCAAGTTTATTATACATAATTTCACTTATGCATATCTTAAGAAAGAATCCTCACATATTTTTTTGGTAGTGTCAAGAATTTTGTGTAAATAGTATATCCTTAGTAAGGGTGACCTAATT
>CAUWCC010000070.1:0-6067 GCA_963556805.1 uncultured Bulleidia sp.
TATGAGTCATTTTCTATTTTTGAGATGCGTTGCATTTAGATTGTAAATTCGGGACTAAAAAAAACAGAACACAGCCTGTTTTACGGGTTGCGTTCTGTTTTTATGTGCCTATTTATTAGATGCTTTTACCATCAATTCTGTGATCTTTCTTGTGTAAGCAGCAGGGTCTTCGATCGGAAGTCCTTGTACGAGTAAAGCTTGATCATAGAGAACATCGGCATACTTATTCAAAGTATCTTTATCATTTGCATATGCATCTTGGAGTACTTTGAAGATTGGGTGTTCAGGATTGATCTCCAAGATCTTACTGGCTTTGATGCCACGGTTATTAGGATCCTGAGAGAGGTATTTCTCCATTTCCAAAGATACACCTTCATCACTAACAATGATGACAGGATCTTCTTTCAGACGAGAAGAAATACGTACTTCTTTGACTTTATCCCCAAGTTCATCCTTGATAGCTGTTAACATATCCTTGTTTTCTTCTGTCTTTTCTTCCTTAGCTTTTTTTTCATCTTCACTATCCAAGTCAAGATCACCCTTGGAGATATTCTGGAATGTCTTGCCGTCATAGTTTTGCATCATGCCGGCCATGAATTCATCACGTTCATCGAGGAAATAGAGTACTTCATATCCCTTTTCTTTGACCTTAGCCATGATAGGATTGCGTTCGATCTCATCGATGGAACGTCCGCATGCATAATAGATGTTCTTCTGTTCTTCCGGCATACGATCTACATATTCCTTGAATGTAACGTACTTGCTTTCCTTGGAAGAGCGGATCAAGATTAGATCCTGCAGTTTTTCTTTGTTCATGCCGTAGTTAGCATAGATACCATACTTCAAATTGAGACCAAAGTTATCAAAGAACTTTTCATATTCCTCACGGTCATTCTTCAACATATCTTCCAAAGCAGAGTGGATCTTTGTTTCGATAGACTTAGCGATTGTTTTGACTTGACGATCCTGCTGCAGGATTTCACGGGAGATATTCAAGTTGAGGTCTTCACTATCGACAAGACCTGTAACAAAGCGATAGTAATCTGGGATGAGGTCTTTTGCCTTATCCATGATGAATACGCCTCTAGAATATAACTGCAGACCTGGTTCGAAGTCAGAATAGTAGAAGTTATATGGTGTCTTGCCAGGGATAAAGAGCAGAGCTGTGTAAGATACATTTCCTTCTACGTTGTAGTGAATGACTTTTTGGGGATCTTCCCAGTCATTGAACTTTGCTTTATAGAACTCATTGTACTCTTCTGGTGTAATAGAAGACTTTGCCTTCTTCCAAAGAGGAACCATGCTGTTAAGTGTTTCGATCTCTGTTGTAGTGATCGTCTTATCTTTATCCGTTGGATCTGGTGCACTCTTTTCGACTTCCATCTCAATCGGATAACGCACATAATCACTATACTTCTTGATCAACTCCCTAATCTTGTATTCTTCCAAGAAAGTAGAGTAGTTTTCATCATCCGTGTCAGCCTTGAGATCAAGAGTAATACGTGTACCAGACAATATCTTATCATTATCTTCGATCGTATAACCTTCATCACCATCAGATACCCAAGTGTGACCTTTTTCTTCTTTGGCACTCTTTGTTTCAACTGTGATCTTATCAGCTACCATGAAGGCACTATAGAAACCAACACCGAACTGTCCAATAATATCAGTATCTGTATCAGCTTTATCGATTGCTTCCTTGAACTCAGCAGAGCCGGATTTTGCAATCGTACCAAGATTGTTTTCCAACTCATCGGCTGTCATACCGATACCTGTATCTTCAATGACAAGCTGTCTTGTATCAGGATGTCTTTCGATCGTGATCTTCAATGGTTGATCATCTTTGATCAAGTCGTGATCTGTTAAAGAAAGATAGTGTTTCTTGTCCAGAGCATCGCTGGCATTGGAGATGAGTTCTCTTAGGAAGATCATCTTGTTTGTGTAAATAGAATGGATCATCAAAGAGAGAAGTCTCTTGGATTCTGCTTTAAACTGTTTTTTTGCCATGTTATCGCCTCCGTTTAGCACTCTATATGCTTAACTGCTAAATATAGTAGCACTCTAGGTTGATGATTGCAAACGGATTGGTGAAATGATCTTTTTTCCTGTAACTTAATGTGTAGTTTAGTGTGTAAAACAATATAATATAAGTAATGGATCTTGTGGGTGTATTATGAGCTCTATTAGCATAAATAATCGAATTAAGCAGCTTCGCCTGGAAGCAGGGGTGACGCAGACCGAGCTTAGTAAATTACTCGATCTAGATCATCGTAGTATCTCTATTTTAGAGAATGAAAACCGTATGCCGTCTATACAGAACATATTTAAATCATGTAAACTCTTTTCAGTGAGACCAGATGACTTGCTGTACTGTTCTCATGTATCCTGTGTACAGGAAGGAATCGGACAGATGTTTCATGTAGAATGTGAATGTTTAGCATGGCTGCGTGAGGAACAGCAAGAGTGTTATGAGGCATTTAAGGAAAAAATAGAACATGAAAGAGATCAAAGTAAGTAAGATCACGGATATGGTGGCGGAAGCGTGCGGTCGTATGGCTGTGTTGTATCCGCAGGATATCCTGCATAAATTAGAAGTATGCAGAGAAGTAGAAACAGGAGCTTCGCGTGAAGCAATGGAAATGCTTGTGGAGAATGCAGGCATTGCGGTACAAGAAGATATTCCAATCTGTCAAGATACGGGCATGGTGATTGCCTTTGTGACGATTGGACAAGATGTTCATTTGACAGATGGTAGTTTGAAAGAGGCGATCGATGCAGGGGTGAGAAAAGGTTATACAGAACATTATCTGCGTGCTTCGGTCGTGGGTGATCCTTTGTTTGACAGGATCAATACGAAAGACAATACCCCTGCTGTCATCTATATAGATATGGTAGAAGGAGATGTCTTCCATATCGATCTTCTGGCAAAGGGATTTGGTTCGGAGAATATGTCGGCTGTGAAGATGTTGAAGCCGGCGGAAGGTAGAGAAGGCGTGAAGCAGTTTGTGTTGGATACGATTGCAAAAGCAGGGCCGAATGCATGTCCGCCTATGGTCGTCGGTGTTGGTATCGGTGGTACTTTTGATTATTGTGCAGTACTGGCTAAAAAGGCGCTGCTGCATGGGGTCAAGGAGAAAAATCCTGATCCTTCCTATGCTGAGCTGGAAGAGGAACTCGTTAATGAAGCAAATGCACTGCGTATTGGCCCAATGGGTCTGCATGGTAAAACTACGGTTTTAAATATTGCGATAGAGTCATATCCTACCCATATTGCAGGACTTCCGTGTGCTGTTAATATTTGCTGCCATGCGTGCCGTCATGAAAGGATCGAATTATGAGAAAGAAAGTACATCTGCCGTTAGATGCAGAAACGATCGCATCTTTGCATGCCGGGGATGCGGTATTGTTGAGTGGTACGTTATATACAGCAAGAGATGCAGCACATAAGAAACTGTGTGAGATGATTGTAAAAGGGGAACCGCTGCCGTTTGATCTGGTGAATAGTACGATCTATTATGTAGGACCTACACCAGCTAAGCCTGGGATGGCAATTGGTTCAGCAGGACCTACAACTTCATCCCGTATGGATGTTTATACACCAGAATTATTGCATTTGGGTTTGAAAGGTATGCTTGGTAAAGGAAAGCGAAGTGTGGAAGTAAAGCAGGCGATCATGGCTGAGAAAGCAGTGTATTTTGTTGCTTGTGGTGGTGCGGGAGCTTTGATCTCACATTGCATCAAGAAGAGAGAACCAGTTGCTTTTGCGGAATTGTTATCAGAAGCAATTACGAAGTTGACGGTAGAGGATCTGCCATGTTTTGTTGGTATAGATGCCTATGGCAGTGATATATATGAGATTGATGGAGATAAAGTAGATGAGTGATTTATATGCTGAAGCACTTGCCCTTCATTCTGAACATCATGGCAAGTTAACAGTAGAATCTAAAGTACCATGTGAAAATGCACATGATCTTTCTGTTGCATATACACCTGGGGTAGCACAGCCTTGTCGTGAGATAGCGGCTGACCCTGAGAATAGTTATGTATATACAGGCAGAGGCAATACGGTAGCTGTTGTAACAGATGGTACAGCAGTATTAGGGCTTGGTGATATTGGTCCATCTGCTGCTCTTCCTGTTATGGAAGGAAAAGCATTGTTGATGAAGAAGTTTGCAGGTCTAGATGCATGGCCGATCTGTTTGGATACAAAAGATCCAAAAGAGATCATTCAGATATGCAAGGCTATTGCACCAGGTATTGGAGCGATCAACTTGGAAGATATCAGTGCACCAAGATGTGTAGAGATCGAACGTACATTGATCAAGGAACTTAATATTCCAGTTTTCCATGATGATCAGCATGGAACTGCTATTGTTGTATTGGCTGCTTTGATCAACGCAATGAAGTTGAAGAAAAAAGATCCTGCTGATATGAAAGTTGTGATTTCGGGTACAGGAGCAGCTGGTTCTAGTATTATCCGTATGTTGTATCAATATGGCTTCCATCGTATCTATGCATTTGATATTGATGGATGTTTGTGTGCAGAACAAGCAGATACATACAATGATCTTAAGAAAGAATTGTTATCTTATGTCAACTTAGATCATCAGCATTATGCATCTTTAGCAGAAGCTATGCAAGGAGCTGATATCTTTGTTGGTGTATCCGCACCACGTCTTGTGACAAAAGAAATGGTAGCATCTATGAATGAAGGATGTGTTGTATTTCCAATGGCAAATCCAGAGCCGGAAATCACCTATGCCCAAGCCAAGGAAGCGGGGGCATATATCATCGGTACAGGCCGCAGTGATAATCCAAATCAGGTCAATAACTTACTTGCTTTCCCTGGTTTATTCCGCGGGGCATTGGATGCTGGTGCAACAAAGATCACGGAAAGTATGAAAATTGCAGCATCTATGGCCATTGCATCTTTGATCGAAGAAAAAGATCTTACCCCAGATCATATCATTGTTTCTCCTTTTGATGAAAGAGTTGTACCAACTGTTGCAAATGCAGTGGCACAAGAGGCGAAAAAGAGCGGTGTAGTAAGAAAGGGATCCCATCATGAGTAAGATCGTGATCTTAGAATCACTTGGTATACCAGAGTCATTGCTGGCAAGGTTGGAAGAACCGTTTCTTGCGCAAGGTCATACATTTACGTCATATGAGAAATGTACGGATAAAGATGTTCTTGTAAAGGAATTAGCAGGAGCAGATATTGCCGTTATTGCAAATATGCCGTTTGGAAATGATGTGATTCGTGAGGCGGATACTTTACAGTATATCGATGTTGCTTTTACGGGAGTAGATCATGTAGGTCTTGAAGCTTGTAAAGAGAAGGGAATCAAAGTATCCAACGCTTCTGGGTATTCCAATGAAGCAGTAGCGGAATTGACATTGGGGATGATGTTATCGATTGCAAGAAATATGAGAGCAATCGAAGATAGGGCACGTCATGGCGGAACGAAAGCCGGACTTATTGGTACAGAGCTTCGCGGGAAGACAGTAGGTATCATTGGTCTTGGTAAGATTGGTACAAGAACAGCGGCATTATGTCATGCGTTTGGTTGTGAGATCTTAACGCATAATCGTACGTATCACGAAGATGCGGCAAGTTATGTAGAACAGGTTTCTTTGGATGTACTTTTAGAAAAGAGTGATTATGTTGTTCTGCATTGTCCATTAAACAATGAGACAAAGGGATTGATTGATCGTTATGCTTTGCATAAGATGAAGAAGACTAGTGTTTTGATCAATGCGGCTAGAGGTGGTGTAGTGTGTACAAATGACTTGGCATCAGCTTTGCAGGATGAAACGATTGCTTATGCTGGTATTGATGTATTTGATCAAGAACCACCATTGTCCAAAGAGGAACCATTGCTACACTGTCCGCATTGTCTTGTGACACCACATGCAGCTTTCGCTACGGAAGAATCGATGTGTCAACGTGCTGAGATCGTATTTGATAATCTAAGAGCATATCTAGATGGTAAGCAGAAAAATATTATTTTGTAACCCGAATTGTCAAGCCAATTGCAACACAGTTGAATAGTAGACTTCATATGGT
>CAUWCC010000071.1:0-5872 GCA_963556805.1 uncultured Bulleidia sp.
CTCCAAAAAGGTTAGAAATTTATGTCTATTGCGGAAGACACATTGGATTGAAAGGTCTAATCTAGCAGCTGTTTGAGCAATAGGTACAAGAGATAATGTATCCAAACAGATCTCGATCAGTTGTTCTTTTTCAATCTTTAATCCTGCTGTAATCGTGTGGGAATCGTAAACAAACTTCTTACCACATTCTTTGCATTGGTATCGCTGCTTTCCATGTGCAAAGCCTTTTTTGATCATCCTTGCTTGCTTTCCACAACAAGGACATGAATCTGGACGAGTCTGTTTAATTTTGTCGTTCATCACAGCAAAATCAATAGCCTCTCTCAAAAGACGCTCTTTTTGGGAATCAGTCAGTTTAGAAATAATTTCCTTCGTATTCATATCGGTCACCTCACACCAATATGATACATTTCTAGGGCGAATTCACTGTACACAGCCATGTACGCTAAGCACAAAAGTCCAAAATTACTTAATTAAGCCAATTCTTTTGATTCTTCTGTTATGACAAAAATAATCGAAAAGTGGATATCAAGAAGTTTAAAGAGGATATCTTGATTCCATTAAAACAAGATAACTTAGATCCATATCGTGAAGAATACAATAATATGCTTCTAGATAAGTTATCCGAAAGTGATGATATTGTTCAAGAGAAATATATTACGGTAACGATTTTTAAAAACAGTATAGAAGAAGCAAGATTCACCTTTTCTAGAATCACCACTGAATTCTCTACCCTATTTGCACGTCTTGGCTCTTCTTGCATTGAATTAAATGCGGAAGAACGATTAAAAATGCTTCATGGTTTTTATCGTAGTGAAACGGAAGAGTTTTCTCTCGACACGAATAACTTGGCTAAGAAAGGTCATTCTTTTAAGGATTTGATTACGCCTAGAATGAGTAAATACCACAACAAGTATTTTGAATTTGACGGTAAATTTGGAAGAGTTCTTTATTTAAGTAATTATCCAGGCTTTTTAAAAGACGAGTTTGTATCTGAACTTTGCGATTTAAATAAGAACTTGATGTATTCCATGGACATTATTACGATTCCAACAGATGAGGCAGTTAGGGAAGTGGAGAATAAATTCCTTGGTGTAGAAAAGAATATTACCGATTGGCAAATGAAGCAAAATCGTAACAATAACTTTTCTGCCATCATTCCTTATGACATGGAGCTACAACGTAAGGAATGCAAAGAATTCTTGGATGATTTAATTGTACGAGATCAAAGAATGATGCTATGTAATATTACGGTTGTTCATCTTGCCGATTCATTAGAAGAACTGGATAAAGATAGTGAAACATTAAAAGCAGTAGCTCGAAAATATGTTTGTGAATTAGAAACACTTTACTTTTCAAAGAGACAATTGGACGGTCTGCAAACAGCCCTTCCTATTGGAGCCAACAAGCTCAATATCCCTCGTACCCTGCTTACAGAAAGTGCTGCTGTATTTATTCCTTTTAGAGCCCATGAAATTTTGCAGAAAGGTGGCATTTGGTATGGTCAAAATGCCATTACCAACAATCCGATTCTTTGTAACAAAGCTATATTACAAAATCCAAACTCTTTTGTATTAGGTATTCCTGGATCAGGTAAATCTTTTCTTACAAAAGAAGAAATTGAATTCTTAATTCTGTCCACGAATGACGATATTATTATTGCGGATCCAGAAGGTGAATATGATCCAATCATTAAAGCGATGAAAGGACAGATTATTCGTATTGGAACGAACAGTAAAGATTATATTAATGCCATGGATATGTCAGAAGGATATGGAGATAGTGGTAACGCAATTGCAGATAAATCTCAATTTATCATGTCTTTATTTGAACAGTTAGATACAAATCATGGTGGTATATCCCCTATTGATCGTTCTATTATCGATCGTTGTATATCTTTGGTTTATCAAGATGCCATGAAAAATAACTATATTCCAACATTAAAGCACCTATACAACAAGCTACTGGAACAAAGTGAACCAGAAGCTAAATCATTAGCTATCAAACTAGAACTATTTACAAATGGATCCTTAAACATTTTTGCTCATGAAACCAACGTAGATATCAAATCTAGAATCCTATCTTTCAACATCTTTAATTTAGGCAAACAATTAAAGACAATGGGATTACTTGTGATTACAGATGCCATTATCAACCGTGTCAATGAAAATTGGAGAAAAGGAAAACGTACACATGTCTTCATTGATGAGATTCATGTTATCTTTGAAAATGAAGAAAGTGCAACCTTCTTTGCATCGGCATGGAGACAATTCAGAAAAAGAGATGCCTATCCTACAGGTATTACCCAAAACGTTAAATACCTATTATCTTCTCAACAAGGTACAAGCATGTTATCCAATTCTGAATTTATTGTCATGTTGAATCAATCTGCCAATGACAGAGAAGATTTAGCTAGACTTCTAAATATTTCAGAAGAACAGATGGGATACATTACAAATGCACCAACAGGATCTGGATTAATCAAGTATGGAGGTTCCATTGTTCCTTTTGTGAATAAGATGCCAAAAGGCCTACTATATGACTTAAATACAACAAATCTCGGCGACAGAAAATGACAATATGATAATTTCAATAGTAATATCAGCTTATTTTTAATGCATAAACTTGACAAAATGATAATTTTCACATAAAATGTTATTGTCGTAAGATATTAGGAGGATATTGGACATGCCAGTAGGTGAAAGGATTAATGAATTATTGAAAGAAAAACAAATGACTCAAAAAGAATTAGCAAAAAGAGTTAATATTACAGAAAGTGCACTATCTCATTACATTAAAGGAGATCGCACTCCCTCTGGTGAAACTTTGGCGAATATTGCATGTGCTTTGAACACAACTGCTAATTATTTAATGGGTAAAGATGATATTTTGGATTTTTACGGGGTTAAAAGAATTTTAGCTAGAAATAAAAGTTCAATGACAGATGAAGAAAAAACAGAATTAGTAAAAATGTTGTTTGGAGATGATTAAATGAGATTACAAGATGAACGATATGAAGAAATAAAAGAAATAGTGGTCAAAATGTTTGAAAAACTTGATATTTCATGTACACCAATTAGTGGATTTGAAATAGCAAAAAAACTTGGAATCATTGTAATACCCTATTCAGCAACTAAATATTGTGAAGAGTTAACTTTAAGATATGAGGATGCAATATGTCTTGAAAAAGATGATATTCTCTATATTTATTATAATGATAAAAAATCCTATGAAAGACTGAATTGGACATTTCTTCATGAAATCGGTCATCTTGTTTTGGGACATACAGAGCATTGTGAATTAGCAGAAAGCGAAGCAGATTTTTTTGCTAAATTTGCTATTGCACCACCTGTTCTCATTCATCGATATAAGCTGTCAACTGTGGAAGATATTGAAGATAGATTTTGTATTTCACATATAGCAGCAATTAACGCACTAAATTATTATAGAAAATGGTTAAAAGTCCCCGTTTTAAAAACATATGATCAAAAATTGGAATTACTATTTGGTTTTTGATTTATAGATGTTTATTATATGAAAAATTGTTGGAGGTAATTTATGGCATAAAAAAAGCACAGACTCACAATTGTAAGACTATGCCTTTTTAAGAATACGATTGGTATTCCCCTAAGCAAGGATATCATATCATTTTTACTTAAAATAGGCAATTTGGTCATAAATAGTTTTTAAGAAAGATTATATATCTTTAGAGGTTAGTTATGAAAAAAACTATTTTAGATGATGGCTTTCAAGCCTATTTAACAGAAGGAGCAGCCCTAGTAGGAGACGCTGGTATTCCAATGTTATTGGATTTAAAAAACACGCAAATCCCTAAAGGACTGGTTCCTTTCAATAAAATTGGTATAGAGAAAAATAAGAATAAATATGTTCATTTCTATTTACACGACTATCAATTTTCACAAGTTTTGACATCTACACAAAAATATGTAGATAAGCTAAAAGAATTTGATGGTGTAATCACACCAGATTGTTCTATGCTGATCAATCAAGCTCAATGTCTTCAGCAAACAAATACTTATTTTAATCGAGCTATTGGCTTTTTCTTACAAAAACAAGGTATTCCAGTTATTCCAAATATAAGATGGAGTGATGAAGCTAGCTTCAAGTATTGTTTCTTAGGTGTACCGAAACACACCATAGTTAGCATTAGTACACATGGATGTATACGAAGCAAAAAGCAAAAAGAGATATTCAAATTGGGATTGTCAGAAATGTTATCTCAAATAGAACCAAGTTCTGTAATCGTCCATGGATATATGCCAGATTATGTTTTTTCAGATTTTTCAAATAGCTCTAAGTTTTATAGATTTCCAAGTGAATTTGAATCCACTCACAAGAAAGGCGCTTAAATGGGAACCGGTATCTATAAAGGCGGAATTAATCACTACCGTTCTATTAGCGATAATCTACCAAAAGTAGCAAATTCATACCATTTTACTCATGGATACTTTGGTGAACGCGGAGACAGCACAAAAGAACGAACACGGCATATTGAAAGTAGCGATCCTCTTAAAACCTCAAATGATTTTTACGAGAAGTTAACTTATGGAGCAATTGAAAAAAGCTTACCTAATGGAAAAGGTAAAATTGCAAAGTTAAAAGATGGAACGATAATTACATACAGGAAAATATCTTCTTCTGATGGATCTCCTGCAATAGATATTAATATTAAGAGAAGTACAAATTCAAATGGTGTTAAACAGCAAAAAATACATTTTACAAAGAAAGGAAAACTAAAATGATTTTTCATCAAGATGTTAGATTAGATAGCAATAAATTCAAACAAATGATTGGTCAAACTTTTATTAAATATAAATGTGATCCATTTGTATTTACAAATTCAGTTACAGGAATTGTTGGATTATATATTGGGAATCAAATTTATGAACTCAAGAATGAACAAACTAAATTTCAATATTTTGATTCTATTGATGATGTGGCCTTGTGGAATATCAAAGAAGTGAAAGATTCTGATATTCATTCTTTCTTTGAAGATACTGAGCAGATTATTACCCCTGTTAATCAAAAAATAGTAAAAATTACACTGATTAGTGAAAAGCAAGTTGCTTGCATAGATAATCTGAACTATAGTCTATTAGTCACAAGAGCTATTGTATTTCATTTAGAAAATCGCGATATATACTTTGAGAAGGATAATACCGCGTTTTCTGAAGAAATTGAAATCAAACGTGGGCATGATTTATTATCTGAATTTCCAAAAAGAAATGATTATTTCTTAGAGCAGTGGTTTGAAGGTGTTAAATCTGATGTGCAAACAGAATTTATAGAAATTCAATAAATCTGAGTAGGAGAAGTTCCTACTTTTTTTTACATACAAAGGAGTTGACGAATTTGAGAGATATTAAGACAAGGCTTAATTAAGTAATTTTGGACTTTTGTACTTAGTGTACATGGCTGTGTACAGTGAATTTGCTCTAGAAATGTATCATATTGGTGTGAGGTGACCGATATGAATACGAAGGAAATTATTTCTAAACTGACTGATTCCCAAAAAGAGCGTCTTTTGAGAGAGGCTATTGATTTTGCTGTGATGAACGACAAAATTAAACAGACTCGTCCAGATTCATGTCCTTGTTGTGGAAAGCAAGCAAGGATGATCAAAAAAGGCTTTGCACATGGAAAGCAGCGATACCAATGCAAAGAATGTGGTAAGAAGTTTGTTTACGATTCCCACACGATTACAGCAGGATTAAAGATTGAAAAAGAACAACTGATCGAGATCTGTTTGGATACATTATCTCTTGTACCTATTGCTCAAACAGCTGCTAGATTAGGCCTTTCAATCCAATGTGTCTTCCGCAATAGACATAAATTTCTAACCTTTTTGGAG
>CAUWCC010000072.1:0-5764 GCA_963556805.1 uncultured Bulleidia sp.
GATAAGTTGCAATAACTTAGTCAAACTTGCGATGAGTTTTTCAACTCACCAAAAGTAAAAAAATAGAGAAAAGTCTGAGAATGAACCAACATTTGCTGTATTTGGTCGGTCTTGTGGTTGTTTTGTTTTCAAAAGAGAAGAAGTATGTCTATAATACAAACAGAGGAATTCTTATGGTTCAGGATACGAGTGAAGCATTAAAAGCTGCATTGATGCAGATGATGCAGGAGAAACCGCTGGACAAGATCACGATCGCCGATATTGCAGAAATTGCCGGTATCAACAGACAGACATTTTATTATCATTATCACGACATATATGAGGTCGTTGAAGAGATTTTTGTGAGTATGGGCAAAGACGCATTTGAAGATCGACATGATTTTGAAAGTTGGCATGAAGGTTTGAGATGTTTTCTTGTTGCTTTGCAGAAAGAACAGACTTTTGTAGAACATTGCGTTAAGTTGATACCTGCACAAGAGATGGCTACTATCTTGTGTCCTGTCTTTGAGAATGCAATTGAGGCAGTGATGCGTGATACTTCAGCAGAGTTGATACTACGGCCGCAGGATCGGCAGTTGATCGAGGATTTTTATCGGTATGCATTGATCGGGGTTATCTTAGAATGGATCGATAAAGGTATGCCTGACGACATCTCTTTTTTAGCGGATCGCATTTACCTGCTTGTAAAAGATGGGTTGATAGGTGCGGTAAGCGGTTGTATGCACCTGGACTAGAAAAGAGGAAGATCATGTATGATGTGGTTGTGATCGGTGCAGGGATCACGGGTTCTTTAATCGCTTTAGGGTTATCAAAGTTTACTCTGCAGACGGTAGTGTTGGAAAAAAATAATGATATTGCGGATGGTGCAACGATGGCGAATTCAGCTATCGTACATACTGGTTATGATCCGGAAGATGGTACTTTAAAAGCACGATTGAATGTGGAGGGAGCACGGCTCTATCCGCAGTTGATGAAAGATCTTGGGTGCATGTATAAGCAGGTAGGTGCTTATGTGGCAGCTTGCGGGAGTGAGGAAGAGAAAAAGTTGGAGGTGCTGGCCGATCGAGCAAGAAGAAGGGATATTCCACATGCTTTCTTGACTGGTTGCGAAGCACGGAGATGTGAGCCGTTTTTGAGTGATCATGTGACTAAGGTCTTATCGTTCCCTACAACAGCTGTCATATATCCATGGGAAGTAGCTATTGCGGCCATGGAGACGGCTGTCAATAATGGAACTAAGCTGCATCTCAATACAGAAGTAGAAGAGATCGTAAAAAAAGAGGATGGTTTTATCGTTAAGACGAACCAAGGCGATTTCGAAACTAAGATCGTGATCAGTTGTGCTGGTACACATGCAGAAGAGATTGCGTCTATGGTATCTAAGCAAGTTCCGTATCAAATTCGTCCACGTAAAGGGGAATACTATGTATTGGCAAAAGATACTAATTTTGTGCAGCATATCATCTTTCCAGTTCCAGGACCTAAGGGAAAAGGTGTTTTGGCGGTTCCGACAGTTTATGGCAACGTGTTGATTGGTCCAAATAGTGCATATTGCAATGATCCGGACAGTACATCACATACTATAGAAGGTCTTGCGGAAGTGAAGCAGAATATCAATAAGACGATGAAAGATGTACCATTCCAGCAAGTGATACGTTCCTTTGCTGGTCTTCGTCCTAGTTCTACTTCTAAAGATTTTGTTATCACGGAATATGATGATGCTCCAGGTTTTATTGATGCGGCATCGATCGAATCGCCAGGTCTTGCTAGTGCCCCTGCGATTGCTTCGTATGTCATCACCAACTTTGTGAAGAAACATTTGTTATTGGTCGAGGATCCTAATGCTGTTATGACACGTAAAAGACCACTTGTTATGAGTGAGTTGAGTGAGGATAAAAGAAATGAAGTCATTCGGAAAGATCCCGCATATGGCAATATCATATGCCGGTGTGAAAAGATCTCAGAAGGTGAGATACGAGATGCTGTGCAACGTGTATGCGGGGCTATTAGTGTAAAAGGGATCAAGAAGAGAATAAGACCAGGTATGGGTAAGTGCCAGGGGGGCTTTTGTGAGCCGCATGTATTGGCATTGTTGGTAAAGTATACAGGTCAAGATCCTTTGGCAGTTGTATTAGATAATGCAGGTTCGAATATTTTGAAAGGAGAAAACAGATGAGACACTATCAGGCTGTTGTGGTCGGCGGAGGTAGTGCCGGCCTTTCCGCTGCAGTAACTTTGAAAGAACAAGGGATCGAAGATATTTGTGTATTAGAGAAAGATCTTGAAGCCGGTGGCATCTTGCAACAGTGCATCCATAATGGATTTGGTTTGCAGACATTTCATGAACAGTTGTCTGGACCAGCATATGCAGAAAGGTTTATTCAGATGGCGGAGGCACATCATGTTGAGATCAAGCTTCGTACGATGGTCACGGCTATTGATCAAGATCGGCATGTAACATTTGTCAATGAGGATGGATATCAGACAGTATCTGCGGATACGGTGATCTTAGGTGTAGGATGTTATGAAAGATCACGCGGGGGAATTGATATTGCTGGTACAAGACCTTCTGGTATTTATACGGCTGGACAAGCACAACGGTATTTGAATATCGATGGATATATGGTAGGTAGAAAAGTGTTTATCCTTGGATCAGGTGATATTGGCTTGATCATGGCTAGGCGTATGACTTTAGAAGGAGCTAAGGTATATGGTGTGGCAGAGATCATGCCGTATTCAAATGGTTTACCGCGTAATATGAAACAGTGTCTGGAAGATTATGAGATACCGCTCTATCTCTCACATACAGTAACAAGGACATTTGGAAAAGAACGTCTGGAAAAGATTGAGGTCATGGAGGTAGGAGCTGATCGTAAACCGATTCCTGGTACAGAGATGTATTTTGATGTAGATACGCTGCTTCTATCGGTGGGGTTGATACCAGAAAATAGCCTTGCGGAACATGCTGGAATTGCTATCGATCCAGCTATTAGAGGACCATATGTAGATGAAAACTATATGACCCAGGCAGAAGGTATATTTGCTTGTGGTAATGGTCTGCATGTACATGATCTTGTAGATTTTGTTACTTTGCAAGCACAGCGTGCAGCACAAGGTGCGGCAAGATTTATACGTAAAGATGTGCCGTCGAAAGCAGTACATCGTGCATCAGCAGGTGATGGTGTTAGTTATGTAGTTCCACAGTATTTCCATTCTGATACAAAGCAGAATACAGAATTTTTCTTCCGCGTCAGAAGGCCTATGAAAGATGTGGATCTTGTTGTGAAATGCGGGGAGCGTGAGCTTCGCCGCATACATAAGAAACATCTTGTTCCGAGTGAGATGGAACGTTTGATGATCCCAGCAGCGCAACTGCAGGCAGCTGGTCAGAATATTGTTTTTGCAGTAGAGGGGGCAGCGTCATGAGGAAGAGTCTTGTATGTATCAACTGTCCGATGGGATGTTCCATAACAGTTGAAATAGAAGATGGTAAGATCATTTCAGTGGTCGGTAATACATGTCCGCAAGGAAGAGAATATGCAGAGCAGGAGTGTTTGCGGCCGATGCGTATCTTGACAACGACAGTAAAGATCGCACATGGCACACATCGTGTATTGCCGGTCGTAAGTGAGAAAGCGATACCTTTAGATCTTACTTTTAAAGCAATGGAACAGGCTCGGCAAGTGTGTGTAGAAGCGCCTGTTCAGGCTGGAGATGTCATGATCGAGAACTTGGCTGGAACAGGAGTCAGGTTGATGGCTTCTAGGTCCATGAAGAGGATATGAAAAAGAGCAGATCCAAATGGGTCTGCTCTTTCAATTTAGTTATTGTTCAGCATTTTGCAATGTAACGGTAACATCCATATCTTCACCATTACGTCTGACTTCCATTTCAATACTAGAACCAACTTCTTTACCCCTTAAGCAGGCTGAGAGATCAGTGTAGTTTTCAATTTCGTTGTCATCAATGGATTCGATTTTGTCATATGGTTTGAGACCAGCTTTGTCAGCTGCTCCTCCAGGGATGACATCTGTGATGTAAAGACCAGGTTCATAGCCTCTTGTACCTTGTTCTACTTCCGCAACATGAACACCAAGTGTAGCACGATTCTTAACTGTACCATATGAGATCAGCTGATCAGCAATGTCCATAGCCTCATTTACTGGAATGGCAAAACCAAGACCTTCGATCGTTGTGCCAGAACTTGTCGTACCAGATTCCTTGGCATTGACGATACCGATCAGATTACCTTGTCCATCAAACATACCACCACCAGAGTTGCCGGAATTGATCGTTGCATTTGTTTGCAAAAGGTTCATAGATTCATTATTGATGGTGATCTCACGATTGATGGCAGAGATGATGCCATCTGTTACAGTACCGCCTAATGTACCAAGCGGATTACCGATTACAACAGATTTATCACCAACAGAAACTTTATCAGAATCTCCAAGAACAGCTGGTGTAAGGTCTTTGCCATCGATTTTCAAGACACCGATATCACTCTTTTCGTCTCGACCTACAAGAGAAGCTTCATATTCTGTGCCGTCATATGTAACGACTTTATACTCTGTACCACCCTCGACAACATGATTGTTTGTGATGATATAGCCGTCTTTAGAAATAATGACACCAGAACCAGCAGATTCAGTTTCATATGTTCCGCCAAATAGACCATATGTTGTAGAGACACCTTTCACATTGATCTCGACAACACTAGGTGCTGCTTTTTTGGCAATAGCAGAAGTAGACATTTCACCACTTGTACTGACATTTGCTGTGGTATGTGTTTTATCGTCATCGGACGCTTTATAGACAACAGCAGGTGTACCACCGCGAATATATTGGTAAGCTAACAATCCTCCGCCGAATCCCGCTGCCCCGCCGATCAAGGCAGCAGATATAACGATTGGAAGGATATGATTCTTTCTCTTAGGTTTGCGCGAAGCAGGACCTCCTGCCGGTTTTTCTGTATATTCGGCATTGAATGTGTTTTCATTCTCGTTCATTTCACTCATTTTTTATTCCTCCTTTCGGGAACAACTATATGGTATGCGGAAAATGTGAACAATTTGTGATATGGATTTGAAGTGAAAAGGAAACATCCGTGATACCAATATTCGCTTTTATTGTCCATGTAGAGCAAGTCCGCACATACCGCCGATGCATCCGCCGAGGATATGTGTGAAGTGAGCAATATCATCTAATGCAAAGACACCGTTGTAGAGTTCTGTACCAATATAGAGAACAGCTGCTAACAACATTGTAAGCGGGATACCTTTCTTATTGCCGGTAACACCTGCCATTAAGATAAAGGCAAAATCGATCCCGCTAGCTCCCATCAAAGCACTGTTATCTGATAACAAAATATGGACAAGACCTGTTACAACAGAGGTGATCAAGATGACTTGCAAGATCCTTTCACTTCCATACTTTTCCTCCAGCAATGGGCCAACTAGTAGAAATATCATCATATTGGACGCAAAGTGCATCATGTCAGCATGTCCTAATACGTGTGTCACAAGCCTTACATACTGCATTGGATCTGTAAAAGAAGTGTGATATACACTAAATACTAGATCGTTGGCAGCACCTGCAGTCAGGTTGTTGATGACAAGAGCAGCAAATGACAAGAATAAGAAGGTCAAAATGACCGGTGAGTTAAATGTTATCTTTTTCATTCTTTTATTTTAGCAGGAAGCATAAAAAAAATGGCTTAATTGACTAAGAGTGGTCCTAGTGGTTATGTTTCGTTAGATCAGCA
>CAUWCC010000073.1:0-5725 GCA_963556805.1 uncultured Bulleidia sp.
AAAGACTATGAATATCATGATTCATAGCCTTCATGTGCAAGTGACGAGTTTTTCAAAATTTAAGAATTAGCGTATAATCAAAACTAGGAGTAATAAAAATGGAAATAAGTATACACAGGGCAGCACATGTTCTTCATCATGTGTCTGCCGACAAAATTGCATGTTATGCAGTAAATGAAGAGAATGAACCAGAGCCTGGCGGTGATTGCAAAGGGGGGAGAACATCATGGTAACACAATATGTTGCTGCCTTGATCGTTCTGATTGCATTTTCAGGATTGTTTTCTGCTATTGAGACAGCATATTCATCGGCTAATCGCATTCGTTTAAAGAATATGATGAATGATGGTAATGCGGATGCTGGGGTCGTTTTAAATGTTTTGGATGATTTTGATCGCTTCTTAACAACGATCTTGATCGGTAATAATATCGTGAATATTGCGGCTGCTACGATCGGCACTTTGTTGTTTACGGAATTGGTTGGGGAAGCCCAAGGACCAACTGTTTCTACTGTTGTTATTACGATCGTTGTTTTGATCTTTGGAGAAACGATGCCGAAGTCTGTTGCTAAGAGTATTCCAGAGAAATTTGCAGTGCGCACGGTTGGTGTTGTACGTTTCTTTGAACTTATCTTCAAGCCGTTGACATGGATGTTCAAAGGGCTGAAGAAGTTGTTGGTAAAATTCATCAAGATTGATGAAGATGATGGTGACATTCAGGATGAGTTGATTACGATGGTAGATGAAGCAGAGAAAGAGGGAGATCTGGCTGAGCATGAATCTGATTTGATCTCTGCTGCGATCGAGTTTAATGATGTAGATGTGAAAGATGTATTGACACCGCGTGTGGATATCGTGGCTATCGATATTGCTTCTACGGTAAAGGAGATCGAAAAGACTTTCCGTTACCATTCCTTCTCACGTTTGCCGGTATATGAAAATTCGATCGATAATATTGTAGGCGTGATCCATGAGAAAGATTTTTATTCACAGATGATGTATGAGCATTTGCCGATTCGCCGCATCATCAAACCTGTGATCTATACAAGTACAAGTACGAAGATCTCTACTTTGTTGAAGCAGTTGCAAGGTGCTAAAATGCAGTTGGCGGTTGTATTAGATGAATATGGCGGTACAGAAGGTATCATTACTTTGGAAGATATTATTGAAGAGCTTGTAGGTGAGATCTGGGATGAACATGATACCGTTAAGGAATATTACACAAAGCTGGATGATACGCACTATTTAGTAAAGTGTGATGCGGATGTGGATGATATGTTTGATCGTTTTCATGTTGATGTGGATGACGATGATTATGATTACATTACGGTATCCGGTTGGGCAATTCATGAATTGGAACACATTCCGTGTGTTGGCGAAGAGTTTGATTACGAGAATCTGCATGTGACTATTACGAAGGCAGATCAGCGTAAAGTGATCGAGCTCGAAGTTGAGATCAAAGAAGATAAGGAGGAAGGAGAAGACGACTAGTTCGTTTTCTTTTCGATTATATGCATCAATATTTTTGTGAAGAAGAGATCCGTATTGGTAAATGCTATGAGTTTACAAAAGAACAAGCACATCATGCGGGTACTGTATTGCGTATGAATGAAGAAGAAGTACGTCTTGTGCATGATGGCAAGGGGTATTTTGCTATGGTACATACGGAAGGTAAAAGAGTATATGCGGATGTACTGCGTGAGGATGAACGCTATAACGAGCTGCCGGTGGAGGTAACGTTATGCATGGCTTTGATCCGTAGAGAAAAGATGGAATTTGTCTTGCAAAAAGCAGCTGAGATTGGAGTTACGAAGATCGTTCCATTTGAGTCAAGCCGTTGTGTTGTACATGCTCGTAAAGAGAAGAGTGATAAACAACTTATAAGACAAAAAACGATCCTGCAGGAGGCTGCTGCCCAATGCAAGCGGAATCGTGTACCCGCTTTGACAGAAGTTGTGAAGTTTGCGGATATTTTCCAAGTAGAAGGTGATGTGCATATGGCGGCATATGAGAATGCATATGGTAGTGCGAAGCGTATCACGGATCATTTGGAGAATGGGAGGTCTTTTGTTGTTGCAATTGGACCAGAGGGTGGTTTTAGTCAAGAAGAAGTAGAGGAACTGAGTGCACATGGTTATATTCCAGTGACGCTTGGAAAACGCATTTTAAGAGCAGAAACAGCAGCTTTATATGCATGTTCTGTTATTAGTGAGTTTTTTGGAGAATAGATATGAAATTTTCAGTTTGCAATCTTGGTTGTAAAGTAAATACGTTTGAAGCAGAAAGTATTGCGATGCAGATGGAAAAGAGAGGATGGGAACGTACGGATTTTGAAGGGCCGGCGGATGCTGTTTTGATCTTTACATGTGCGGTAACAAACATGGCTGCACAAAAGAGTAGAAAAATGATGCATAGAGCAAGAAGACTGAATCAAAAAGCAGTGATCGCCATGATCGGCTGTTATGCAGAAGTGGATGAAGGCTTGATAGATGATGCGGAGATCATTGTTGGTACAAGAGAAAAGAAACATGTGCCGGATCTGATCGAGAAGTATCTGCAGGATGGTCAAAAGATTCATTTGGTCGGCGGGTTGGAAAATATCCCATTTGACGATATGGAAACAGAACAGTTTGAGAATCGTACGCGTGCGTATCTCAAGGTACAAGATGGATGCAATCAGTTTTGTTCTTATTGTGTCATTCCATATGCCCGCGGTCGTGAGCGTTCAATGGCCCCGGATAAGGTCGTTAGAGAAGCATCTCTTTTGGCTGAGAACTATCCTGAGATCGTATTGGCAGGTATCCATACAGGCCGTTATGGACGTGAATACGGCGTCAGTTTATCAAAATTGATGAGGCGTATCCTGCAGGAAGTGCCCGCTTTGGAAAGACTGCGTATTTCAAGTATTGAGATGACAGAGATCGACGATGATCTAATCGATCTTTTGCAAAGCGAGCCAAGAGTTGCTCGTCATTTGCATATTCCGCTACAATCTGGCTGTGATTCGGTTCTTAAGAGAATGAAGCGTCCATATGATACACAGATGTATTTTGATAAAATAAGTGAGATCCGTGCTATGGTTCCAGATGTTGCGATATCATGTGACTTGATCGTTGGTTTTCCGGGTGAAACAGAAGAAGAGTTTGCTGAGACATTTGCTTTCTTAGAGAAGTGTGCATTCTCCTTCCTGCATGTTTTTCCATATTCTGTGCGCAAAGGTACACCTGCTGCGCAAATGCCTTGTCAAATCGATCCTGTTATTAAGAAAGCAAGATTGCATCGTTGTACGGAACTTTCTGGACAATTGATGCATCAATATGAAGAGAGCTGGATTGGCAAAGAAGCAGATGTAATCTTGGAAACGGAAACAGATGGTGGTGCAAAAGGATATGCATCACAGTATTTCCCTGTTGTAGTACATGGTGCAGAGCCACATAGCGGCATAAAGCATGTCTATTTGCGAGAGATCCGCGATGGTGTGCTGTATGGAGAGGAGAAATCGTCATGAAACTAACGGATTTATTTGAAGGAGTACCAGAAATTGAAATTAAAGGTCTAATGGCGGACAGCCGTAGGAAAAGACCAGATTCTATCTTTTTCTGCATCAAGGGCTTGGTATCAGATGGACATAAGTTTGTAGATCAAGCCATTGCCAATGGGGCACGTGTCATTGTACATAGTGAACAATTGGAACATATGCAGGATGATATCATCTATATACGTGTCAATGATGTCATTGATGCATTTAATAAAGTGGCAGATGTGTTCTATGGTTTTCCTAGTCATAAGTTGACGATGTATGGTGTTACAGGAACAAATGGTAAATCTTCTACCAGCTGTATTATGCGTGATATTTTGAATCCGATGACGCCAACTGGTTATATTGGTACGATTTCCATTGAATATGGTAATGTCAAACTGCCGCCGTTGTTAACAACACCAAATATTGATGATTTACATGGTATATTGAAGGATATGGTAGATGCCGGCATGAAGTGCTGTGCATTGGAAGCAAGTTCGATCGGTATTGAACAGGGACGAGTCGATGCAATCGATTTCGATGCAGCTGTCTTTACCAACTTGACACATGATCATTTGGATTATCATGGTACGATGGAGAATTATTTCCGAGCTAAGAAAAAGTTGTTTGATAATTTGAAGAAGACAGCAGTGGCTGTTACAAATATCGATGATCCATATGGTGAAAGAATGATCGCGGACTGCAAGTGCCGCACAGTCACTTTCAGTTTGACAAAGAAAGCGGATTATCAGGTCATTAAGTATCAGTTATTAAAGGATCGTACACGCATTACATTGTGTACGAATGAGATGGATTATGAGATCGAAACAAATCTTGTAGCAAAGTTCAACATTTACAACCTTGTGGGAGCTATTGCAGCACTGCATGAGACGGGTGTACCGATCTCAATGATGTTGCCAGCGATCCGCAATCTGCATCAGATCGAGGGACGTATGGAAAGAATCGATGAAGGACAGCCATTTAGTATCCTCGTAGACTTTGCACATACACCAGATGGGATCGAACAAGTATGCAAATATGCTTCTGCGATCACTCCAAAGGGCAAGAGGATCATTTCTGTAACAGGTAGTGCGGGTAAGCGTGATACCGAGAAACGTTCTGAATTTGGTGAGATCCTTGACAAATATACAGATATGATCATCCTGACAGAAGATGATCCGCGAGATGAAGATGCATCTGAGATTGCTCAGGAGATCGCTTCTGGTATCAAAGATACAAATTACATCATCGTAGAGTCACGGTATGATGCGATCCGACAGGCCATTGAGCTGGCTGATCCTAACGATACAGTCATTATCCTAGGTAAGGGTGATGAGAAGTTTATCTATCGTGAGTTTGGACGTGAACCATACGAAGGTGATGATGAAGTCGCAAGAGAAGTTTTACATAAATACTATTTTCAGTCAGATGGTGAGGAGGAAGACTATGAATTTGAATAAGTATATCGATCATACATTGTTGAAGGCGGATGCTAGAGAGGAACAGATCAGAGAACTTTGCCGTGAAGCGAAGGAATATGACTTTATGTCAGTGTGTGTGAATCCTTGTTGGATCGAAACAGCAAAGGAAGAGCTAGCTGGTACAGATGTAAAGGTTTGTGTTGTGATCGGTTTCCCATTGGGTGCTATGACAACGGCAGCGAAGGTATTTGAAGCACGTGATGCTGTTGAAAGAGGTGCTGAGGAAGTGGATATGGTTATCAATATCGGACGTTTGAAGGACGGCAATGATGCCTATGTTACAAATGAAATCAAAGCGATTAAAGAAGCAATCGGTGATAAGATCTTGAAGGTCATCATTGAGACATGTCTCTTGAGTGATGAGGAAAAGGTGAGAGCATGTTTGGATGCAAAGACAGCTGGTGCGGATTTTGTAAAGACAAGTACAGGCTTCTCTACAAGTGGTGCAACGCCTGCTGATGTTGCATTGATGAAGAAGACGGTTGGTGAAACTGTTCTCGTTAAGGCTGCTGGTGGTGTGCGTACAAAGGAAGATATGTTTGAAATGATCGAGGCTGGTGCTGATCGTATTGGTACAAGCCGCGGTGTTTCTCTTATGAAATAAGCTTTGCATGGTAAGAATGGACTGTTTTTAGAAAAAAACAGTCTTTTTATTCCGGAAAAACAAAAAATGGTGAGTTGAAAAACTCATCGCAAGTTTGACTAAGTTATTGCAACTTATCGAGA
>CAUWCC010000074.1:0-5149 GCA_963556805.1 uncultured Bulleidia sp.
TCTGTATTCTTAAACACTTGTGAAGATTTTTGTTCGTAAAACAACACTTTAAAATTATCATTATTAAGCATTTTCTGATTCCATTTAGTAGGAGTACTACCGGCATTAAACAAAAACCTTGCCGGAGTTATTAATTCAACAGCATCAGCAACCTCAAAAGCAGCATCATAAAAAAAATTGTAAATTGGTCTATCGTTAGCATTATCACCGACTGATTCTTTTTGATACGGTGGATTTCCAATTGCAAAATCAAACATCTTTTCACTCATATCGTCATACCCTCTCTTATAAAATATCCGCAATCTTTACACCATCATATTCCCAATGTTCGGCGCCAGAATAAGCTCCTGAGCGATTGCATTTTCCCATTCTAGTGTAGAGCTCTTTACATAATGGTGATAATCTCCAATTTTCACCTTCAAATTCAACTTCCTTATCACCTACAACTCTTGCTGTAATGCTAGGATCTGCAATAAAGTTGATTTCTTCACCTATTATTTGCAATTCTGTAAATGATAGATGCCTTCCACTCTTGATTGTATAATTGTTCGTTCGGCGCATACTTTCTGGAATTGGCAAGATATCCTGAAGCAAGATATCTATCAACCAAGAAGTTCTATCATCAATTGCCTTTTCATCCCAAACTTCATGATCAGTAATATGAGACTTAGCAATTTGAAGACCCGCTTTATCACGGTATGTTTCCTTCTTCTCAGAAAATGCTTTATTACCAAGTTCTTGATTATGACGAATCAAAGTTAAATTACCAATAACATTAACTTTTTCCTGATGAATTCGTTCGAAGTCATCTCCTAGCTGTTCTTTCCATACTGCTGTTAATGTTTGTGGCATAATATGCTCGATCTGAAGAGCAGCATCATCACTTTCTGGATAATGCTTTGTTAATGACTCTTCAATAAGAGAAAGATACATTTTGGAACTAGAAAAATTGTAGAAGTTCAAATCTTTTACCGCTTTCATAATTTCTATATCATTTGGAAGACGAAGATTCGATTCCAACTTTGATAAAATCTGAAACATTGCCATCTTTTTGTCCGTTGCTTTAGCAAGATCTTGAAGCTTATTAACCAAGCCTGGAAACACTTTATTCTCCCCTTTTGCCAATCCTACTAATCTACGTCTAAGAAGGTATGTTCTGAACGCAAACAAAATATCTGCTGTTTCACTGGCATTGAACACCCCTTTCTTCCAACTCATCAACAGCATCATTAAAAAGGAATATGAAACCGTTGTTTTCAATTCGAGGATATCCCTAAGTGCATAATCAATACTCTTATTTTCAAATAATTGTTTGTTAATGATTTTTGAATAAATTACAGCATATTGAGAGAGAGAATCTAAGAGTTTTTCTGCATTCCATCCGATAAATATATCCTTAAATTGTGAATAAAGAGCCTTTGAGTTACTTTCTGTAGCCTTCTTGTAAGACTTCATTTCAACACACTGCATATAGTCCCTTATAAAACCAGAAATTTGACCAGAAAGAACTTTTTCAATTTCTAACCAGTAACGATGGTAATAGTCTTCTTGTGTTTTTGAATCTAATCCCAGCAAAAGATAATTTCTTACAAGGTCTGCTAAGGAAAGTGGTTTTCCTATGGAATTCATAGATTCAAAGATCTCCTGTGGATTTTCCCACGGATTTTGAGCAGGTTGTAATTCAAGAGTTACGATACTAAAACAATTTAGTCCATACTGTATAAAATCTTGAAGAGAATCACCATTATTCTGCCTCTTTGCCAATGAATTTTTAAAGAAAATATAGTTCTGATATACAGGTACGTTTTTTTCGATGCTTGTAACTGGGATTCCCAAAATAATTTTCTTATACGTTTCCCAATCGCTTTCTACTTGTTTCAGTTTAATCTTATATTCAGATTCATCTGAGCAGTTATTGTTTTTCAGATACTTATCATTGATATATTTTTTCTGTCCTTCGTCATTAATAAGATCTCTGATTGCAACGAGAAATAACATTGTAGTTGTTATTCTTTGCTGACCGTCTATCAAGATAAGTTTTGCCGGTTGGAAATATGCACTCGATTCATCCTTAAAATATGTGACAGACCCAAAAAAGTGTTCAGTCTTTGATCCGTGTATATTATGTTCTGTCGTCTTAAGAACATCCCCTAAAAACACTTCACACTGTTCCTTCGTCCATTCATAATTTCTCTGATATGGTGGAATGAAGAAGGTAACATCATTATTTGATAATATCTGCAACAGCTTCTGCTCATTTGATTTCATTTGTTTTCTCCCCTAAAATCTTTAAATAGAACGGAATGATTTGCTCGCCAATCATAAATCTTACAAGGAAGTTCAAGATCTTCGTCTTCTTCCTGTGTATCCCCAAATAGATCTAGACTTATAACTTTATACATCCGTGCGATCTTTCCCCCTGGAATGGTTCCGCTCAGACCATCCATCTGCCATATGTTCCAAACAATCACATTTGCTATCTTAGTTAATTGCTGAAGTGTCGGTTTCTTGTTCCATTTCTTTAAATAATAATCAATATAAGTCTGCAACAAATTTATTCTTGCAAGAATCAGACTATCCCCCTGGAATTCATATCCATATGTACTTTGATAAGCCTTCATAACCCATGCATTCCATTTGTTTTCATCATCGATGTTTTCTGCTATTACACGAAGTTTTCTATCCAACATTCCTATACGATCATATAGCGGAATGATCTCACCTGTTGTTGTGTCATATCTTGAAACAATAAATGGTGCTTCCCCACAAGTGATCTCAATCGTTCTTTCCATGACGTAGTCCTGCCATTTTTTATCATTCGGAAAAACTATCTTTTCATCGATGGACTTCCATCCCTGCTCAATTTCAATGTTGAACACGTTTTCTCTTCCAAACCATTCAGAATCACGATAATTAATCATCTGATTAACGATCCAGCTTGGCGTAAACACTTCTGCCTTTGCACGTGTTCTAGCTGCTTGCTGCTCTAATGTTTTACCTACACGAGGCATAATCGTTCCTCTAGGAAGAAGGCCGAGAGATGCTGGTGTGATTTGGTTTTGAGGACTATATAGTTCACCAAATTTGGAATAAGAATCTGTCGCCCATATGATGTTCTTACCTGTCGTTTTATCTTTTAATAACTTAGGTAACAACTCTGCTACCGGATTTGCTTCAAAATCAAATAGTTCTTTCACAACATCCTCCCATCGTATGAAATATTCAGCTTTTTAATTAGTATTATTTATTGTACGTTTTTTGTATAAGGGTTTCAACAAAACATAATAAAAGAGAGGTTCCCCCTCTCTTTGATTAATCCTTTGCACTCTTAACAAGAGCCAAACCGAAGGATACAAGGCTGACAAGCAGCAAGATATGTGTAATACCTGCAATACCTGCAACCATGCCTTCACTTACACTTAATGCCAATACCTGTACGATGCCTCTTACCAACAGCATTACTTCAAACAATACCAAGGCAATCGGATGCAAACGATCAAATACCTTGAATGCCTTCTGTTCTTTCAATTCCGGCATTGCTTTTACAAACAATGCTACAAAGAGATAGAGACCTGTTCCCAACACAAAGAAGTGGGTGTGCATAAATGCCAATGTTGTTGTGCCTGTAAAGCCGTTCCACTTTGTGAATTCACGGTAGAATACACCAGCAACGAGTGCCAGAATCGTGAAGACAAGCGAAGTCTTCAAATACTTTTTCATCAAATTACAATTCCTCCTTCATAGCCTTGTAACCGATCCAAACTGTCCAAACATAAGCCAATGTCTTAGGCATCATCAAGAAACCGATAGCTGGGATCGTATCTGCCCACAATACAACTGGAAGGTAGAAACCAAAGCTCAATACAATTGTAAGCCACATCCACTTAAATGCCTTGTCATTTGCTTCATCTGCACTCTTCTTAAAGAGAACGATGATCAGAATACCGAAGATCAAGAATGGAATATTACGATAGATACCCCAAGAGATCGGTGCATTAGCACTTGTCCAAGCATTCTGTGGGAATAAGCAGAGAATGATACGTGCTGCTGCTAAAAGATAAACAGAAGCTGTCAAACCTTTCTTACCCTGTACATTGTATCTAGCACGCCATACATAGTAGAGAAGTACATAGAATACTGTCATTGTTAAAGATGTAATGAACTTACCAATACCAAGAGCAACTGTGAAGTTTTCCAAACCTGTTGTACACAATGCGATCATACGTGGAACGAGGTGGAAAGAGTCACCGGCACCAAGGACGACCGCCATAATGCCGAACAAGCGGAACTGCTTGTTTCCATTACTCTTCTTGATCATGATGATACCGAGCGTAATAACGCCGATCAAATAACATACGTCGAATGCTGTTTCAAAAATTGCCTGCATAATCTAACTAACCTCCTATATTCTGAACGACGTTCACTTTACTGCATTACAATACCCGCATACATGCGGGCTCTTATTTAATAGATACAGTTTTTAATAAGCGCTACAAGTGCTTTCAGATCATACTTATTCTCAAACATAACTTGCATCAACAATGAGAATGTAAAGTTCACAAATATCTCATGTGTCAGATCTTCTGTAAACACACCAGCTCTCACAAGTGGATCTTCTTTCAAACTCGCAACCATCTTTTTCTTTAATTCATCAAATGCACGATACATCGTGTCTACACCAGTCTTCTTACCAGCATTTGCGAAATTCTGAAAGTGAGCCCCTACGAACCCTGGATACAGCTTATTTCCTTCCGATATCGCTGCATACAATTCTGTCAAACATTCTACATACCCAGAGAACTTATCTTTCTTTAAATATGGGCGAAGAATGTCTCCCCAGATACTGTCAATGACTTCAGCTAGAAGTTCGGTTCTAGATGGATAGTAGTTATAGATGGAACCTACTGCAACCTTGCACTTTGCTGCAATCTGTCTCATACCGAATGAATGAATACCATCTTCCAGGATCAACTCTTTACTTGTCTGTAAGATATCGTCTTTAGAAATTACTGCTTTTTTCACGCTTCCTCCTTTAATGAACTAAGTTCACTTATGAGTATATGCATACCCCTATACAGTGTCAACAAATTTTTTAATCGGCTAATCTACAATCGTGTGGTTGACAAATGGCTTATTTACGCTTAAATCT
>CAUWCC010000075.1:0-4640 GCA_963556805.1 uncultured Bulleidia sp.
TACGGTTTGAAGGGTGCTAGACGTGCACCGCAGTTCTCTAAGCGTTAATCGATTTATTATCGTCAAGAGAATTTCAAGGTCATGGGATTTATTTCATGGCCTTTTTCTTATCTTTTGGTAGTTCCATCAATGTAATAGGATTGTAATGTTTAAATCATAAAATAACATGATTGTTATGCGGATATTTGACACTTGTTAAATGTTCGTAAATTTGCGCAATAGTGGTTGTCATACCATATTTTGATATCTATAATCCTCCGTGAAAGGAATAGCTTTCTAAAGGAAGGACAAATGAACAAGAACTTAAAAAGTAAGCTGATGCTGTCTACAGCAGTATTGACAGCAGTATCCGTTCTCGGTATTACACCGACACATGCAGAAGATAACACAGCAGTTGCTGCTGAGAGTCAGAATGATACGGCGTATGAAGCTTGGTATCAGAATGAATGGAATAACAAGGCAGAGACACATTCAGACAATGTGATGTTGACACCAGGTGTTAATGAAAGAAGCTTGAACTTTGCGTGGTATTCTGTTGAGGTAGGAAATCCGCAGGTGCGTATTTCTGCAAAGGAAGATATGAGCGATGCACAGGTATTTACTGGAAAGGCAGCAGCTATCAACAAAACAAATGGTTTTGAAACATATACGGCATCTAACAAGGTGAGTGTGGATAACTACTTCAATGAGAACAGTACATACTATTATCAAACTTCTATTAATGGAACTGAGTGGAGTGAACCGGAAGTATATACAACGCATTCCTTTTCACAAGTAAAAGCACTTGTTGTTGGTGATCCGCAGATCGGTGCATCTGGTAGTCATGGTCAGGGAACACAAGATGACTTGGATGTTGCTCAAAATACATTTGCATGGCAAAATACACTGAATAATGCGCTCAATAAGGTGCCGGATGTGAATTTCATCTTATCTGCTGGCGATCAGATCAATCAGGCTTCTACAAACCCTGGTAAAGATGGTAAGTTCGATGATTATACGATCCGTGAACAGGAATATGCAGGTTATACATATCCTGAACAGTTGAGAAATATTCCGGTTGCAACAACAATTGGTAATCATGAGTCCAAGGGGGATGATTATTCCTTGCATTATAACAATCCGAATGAGACAAGCCTTGGTATGACAAACTCTGGTGGTGATTACTACTATTCTTATGGCAACACATTGTTTATCAGCCTGAATAGTAATAACAGAAACATGGAAGAACATCGTAAGGCAATGCAGGCTGCTAAGGATTCTGCACCAGAAGCAGTTTGGACAGTTGTTATGTTCCATCATGATATCTATGGCACAGGTGCACCGCATTCTGATGTTGATGGAGCTAACCTCCGTATCCTCTTTGCACCATTGATGGATGAATTTGGTGTTGATGTATGCTTCAATGGACATGACCATTCCTATGCACGTACATTCCAGATTGAGGATGGCAAGATCCTTCCAACAGAAGGTATCGTAGATGGGGAAGATGGTTCGTGTGTAGATCCAGATGGTACATTGTATGTAGCTGCTGGTTCTGCCACAGGAAGTAAGTTCTATAATCTAGATACAACAAAGCAGTATTATCTCGCTGATAGAAATGGCGAAAGAAAACCTTCTTATTCTGTATTGGATATTAATGGCAATACATTATCTATCAAGACATATGATGATCAGGGTAATAAGTATGCTAAGGATGTCACGATCACAAAGACAGCAGATGACCAGAAGTCTTTGACAGAGTTGAAGAATGAAGTGATGTGGGACGATACTAAGATGACAGTTGGTTCCAACGACCTTCGTGATGATGCAGTTTATAAAGCAGATACAGTACTTGCACATGCGGATGATCCAGCATATACAGACTTGCAGGCTAAGTTCCAGAATGGTGAGGGTGATGATCCGCTTGACTACTATGCCTATGCAAAGGGAGAATACCAAAATCCAAATGGCATGCCGGAAGGAGAAGGTCCTGGTAGTGAAACACTAAAGGCTGGTTATTCTACACTCTTAGACAAGACATTGTATGAAGCTGCTCAGAATACCCCTGTAGATAAGGAAGCGTATGAGAAAGCAAGAGAAGCATTGATCAATGCGAAAGAACAGGCTGTTACTCTTGCTGAAGTAGATGCATTTACAGCAGATCTTCATGCAACAGAAGAGAAGTTGAGCCAGACAAAGCCAGGTGTTCATACACAAGGTGCTTTAGATGCCATGAAAGCAGATCTAGATGTCTTGGAAAAGGATCTGCTGAATCCGAAGGATATGATTCGTGACCACCTTGATTCCATGACAAAAAGACTGGAAGGCATTAAAGCAAGTCTAGATATTGATAATGGTGTAGATACAAAGCCTGCACCAACAGAAGAACCAACACCAGCACCAACAGCAGATACAGGATCTACCCCAAAGCCAGAACGTGAAAAGGTAAAGACAGGTGTTGCAACCGATCCGTTAGCATATGCTGGGGCAGCAATTGCTGCAGCTGCAGGTCTCTTGATCCTTAAGAAGAGAGGCTAATCATAACATCAGATCAAGAAACTAGGATGGTCGAAAGATCATCCTTTTTACTTGTTAAAAAGCTTTTGTAAAGCATAAGTTAAACTTCAATAAAGTTTCACAAATTGCATTGCAATAGCATAAAACCACTTCTATAATCGCAAAAGATAGCGAATGATTACATCTTGCTGCAGGAGGTATATGTGTGAAAAATAAGTTGGAAGAATTAAAAAAGTTAAGTAAGAAAGAACAAATAGGACATATAACTGTTTGGGTGTTGATTGCTGCGTTTCTTGTTTTCCTTGTCTTCTTTAATAAGAGTATAGATAAGATACCTCTATTAGATGAAAACGGAAATCAGTTTGAGCGGGCAGAAGTAACAGAAGTCATCAGTGAGACAAGAGGTGAAAATGGTGAGTTGATAGGGGATCAGCAGTTAAAGGTCAAAATGAAGACAGGGGAGTTTAAGGGAGAAACTGTGGATGCTTCTAATATCAATAGTTATTTGTATGGGGCTGCATGTGAAGTTGGTACAAATGTAATCGTACAGGTCAGTTCTTATGATGGAAATGTGAGTGCGAGTGTTTATAACTATGATAGAACTGGTGTTTTGATGGGGATGGCTGCGGTGTTCTTGATTTCTCTTGTATTAATAGGAAGAAGAAAAGGATTCACATCTGCTCTTGGGTTGATTTTTACGTTGATATGCATTGTGTTCTTATATCTACCAATGATGTATTTGGGAGTATCTCCATTTTTGAGTGCGGTGATCGTTACGATATTCACGACGTTTGTAACAATGTATCTCATCGGAGGTTTCTCTAAGAAGACATACTGTGCCATCATTGGTACCGTGTGCGGGGTCGTTATTGCAGGCCTCTCTGCTAGTCTTTTTGGGAAGATCGGTCATATCACAGGATACAATGTCATGGATATTGAGAAGCTTGTATATATTGGACAGAATACATCTTTGCAGATAGGTGGTTTGTTGTTTTCTGGTATCTTGATTGCTTCCCTTGGGGCAGTAATGGATGTAGCAATGTCGATCTCTACAAGTATCGAAGAATTACATTTCCGTGATCCAGATCTAACAAAGAGAGAATTGTTTAAGAGTGGTATTAAGATCGGCGGGGATATGATGGGAACGATGTCAAATACGTTGATTTTGGCATTTACAGGCGGTTCGCTTACAACATTGATGATCTTCTATGCTTACAATATGCCATTCATGCAGATGTTTAATTCCTATGAGATGGGGATCGAGATTTTGCAAGGTTTAGCTGGATCTCTAGGTGTTATCTTGACGGTACCTATGGTATCGCTGATTGCGGCAGTCATGATGGGCAAACAGGAAAAATAAAGAAAACACGGTGCGTACCGTGTTTTTTTAGTGGTTCTGTTCTAAGTATGTGATCACATCATAAAGAGATGGATATTGAGCAGCACACATGGCTGTATAGGTGGAAGAAGGAGCACGCATATCTGGAATGTTGATAACTGGTATCTCAGCATTGTGCGCAGCCAAGATACCTGCTTCACTATCTTCCAATACCAAACATTCATGAGGAAGTGTTTGCAATTTTTTAGATGCAGTTAGAAAGATATCCGGAGCAGGTTTGCCATGCTGCACTTCATCCGCAAATACACAAACATCAAAATAGGAAACAATATGATGTTGTTCCAGCATACGTAAAGCACGTTCCTCTTTACTAGAGGTAGCCAGTGCAATACGATATGCATTCTCTTTAAGAAAGTCCAAGAGTTGGACAGCACCTGTTTTGAGAGGAACACCTGCATCAATATAGGAATCTTCTAAAGAGGCGATCTGATCACGTGCATCATCATAGGAAATAGGAAGATGGTATGTATCGATCATGAAGTGAATGTTTGTCTTCTCACTGCGGCCGCTGTATGTTTCTGTAAATCCTTTCTTAGAAAGAGGGATATTGTATGGTGCTAGAAAGTCACGCAGGACATAGAATGAGTTCATTTCACTATCTACCAATAATCCATCCAGGTCGAAAATAATTGCTTTTATCATGGTTTGCTCTCCTTATATATAAGAATACTGGAAAATAAGTTTTTTATAACCCGAATTTACAATCTAAATGCAACGCATCTCAAAAATAGAAAATGACTCATAA
>CAUWCC010000076.1:0-4637 GCA_963556805.1 uncultured Bulleidia sp.
GTGTCTATGTGCATTTTACTGTCTTTATATCAACATGAATTTGTTTTGAGCCTTTCTTTTCTTAGAATTCTTTCAAGATCTTGTCATGCTTGTCATATAGTGTTTTATGTCCAAAGTACAAAGTACCAAAACAAGCAAGTGTTACAACTGTACAAATAGCGATCATCATTGCAATCTGGTACAAGATAGCTGTCATCGGCAGGGTACCTGCTAGTATTTGTCCTGTCATCATACCTGGTAAAGAGACAATGCCCATACCGACCATAGAATTGATCGTTGGCAGCATTGCTGTTTCTAGAGACTGCTTTACAAATGGCAGTAATACAGAAGATGGTGAGGCTCCCATACAGAACAATGCTTGGATCCTCGCTCTTTGTCCTGCTAAAGCTTCACGAAAGGATTTAATACCAAGACCTACACCTGTCATCGTATTTCCCATGACCATACCTGCAATCGGAATCATATACTGCGGATTGAAGAGACTTTCTCCTACAACGATATAGACAAAGAAAAATATGATTGCAAGACCAGAAACAGCCATGGATAAGATCGTAACAATCTTAAACTCACGATTCATATCTTGATTCTGCTTAATGACATGATGGATGGCAAATGTCATCATGGCAGCGATATATAAGATCGTAAAGATGGGAGAAGGCTGCTGGAAGATAAAACTCAAGATCAAACCTGCTAAAACAAGCTGGATCGTCATCTTTATACTAGCGAACAGCAGTAACTTAGATTGATCGATCTTACACTTTTTCATGATGAAGATCACGATCAAAAGTAGTAAATATATTAACAAGAATTGCCCTAATTGCAATTCAATAATCCCATTATTCATGATTTCCTCCTAAACGTATGACTGCATCTGCATATGCCTCAATCAGTGCATCGTTATGGCATACACACACTGCACTCATATCATGTTTTTGACAATGTTCCTTCAAGTTCTGCAATAATTCTTTAGAAGTAGCAGGATCTAATGCTGCTGTAGGTTCATCCAGCAATAACACTTTTGGTCGACAAGATAGATAAATAGATAAAAATACTCTTTGTCTTTCCCCACCAGAAAGCTTCGTACAATCTGTATCAGGATCAAAATCCGTGCATGCAATATGCAGATAGTGTAAGATCTCGTCATCATCTAATACAGAACGACCGCATGTTTCATAATAAAAACGGTAAGCATTACGGATCGTATCATCGGACAGGTATACTTCCTGCGGAACAAGCATCACTTCCCTTCGATAAGAAAGAACATCCAAAGATGCAATATCCTTACCCTTGTAATACACCATACCTCTGCTAGGAAGGACTGTACGATTCAGCATTTTTAAATACGTACTTTTCCCACATCCACTCTTACCGCCTATAAAAGTAAATTTATGTTCTTCTATCTGCATATGCGGATAGATGATCAGATCTTTAAATGTTAGACCTGCATGTGATTCAAACAATGTCATGTTTCGATTTCCTCCAAACTCAACATTGTATATGATACCTTCATTTACTTCTTTTTGTTTATCAACTGCACCTGCCTTCCTTCATATGAATGACATCATCAGCTATAGACATAGTAGAAAGCCTATGCGACACAAGAATGATCGTCCTATCATCCTTACGATCTCGCAAGGCTTTTAAAATCACTGCCTCATTTAAACTATCCAAATTTGATGTAGGCTCATCTAACAACAATAACTTACCACTATGAAGAAAGGTCCTAGCAAGAGATAGCCTTTGTTTCTCACCACCTGATAAAGCAGCACCTAATTCACCTATCATCGTGTCATAACCATTCGGCATCTGCATGATCGTTTCATGTATAGAAGCTTTACGACATGCGTCATAGAGCATATCATCTGAAGCATCAGGACATACTAACTGTAAGTTATGACGAATCGTATCGTGATAGAAAAATGGTTCTTGCAACATGACACTTTCCATATTTCTTAAATCTTCTGTATTAATATCTTCTATATCTGTATTAGAAATACGAATGCCTTCTGTTTTCCAAAATCTCATAAACAATCGTAATAATGTAGATTTACCAGAACCAGATTTTCCTTCAATACCGATAATCTTACCTGCTGGTATATGAATAGAAACATCTTGTAGAACATCTTCTGTATCATAACGGAAAGTGACGTGGTCTGCTGTAACATCACCTGTGTATATGACAGGATTCTTATCTGTAATATCTTCTGCAGCAGGTTTTTCATCTAATAGAGAGAGTATTCTTTGAACAGAAGCCAATGTATTTTGTAACGTTACTCCTAAGGCAGATAAAGCTGATACAGGGCCAAAGGATGACATCATGAGCAAAGTTGTTATGACGGCTGTTGGAAAGTTTCCAACATATGCCATGACATACAACATAACTAGATCAAAGCCTAGTATTATGATCTGAGAAAGAGCTCGTATATATGCATCCTCTTTACTTTGTTTTTCTTCATAGGAAGAGAGAGCGTCAGTATATGTTTCTAATGTCTTTAGTCGGACGTCTTGTTGACTATATTGCAATATTTCCTGTATTCCTGTTACAGATTCCAGCATAAAACTAGATAATAACGCAGAAGCATGACGTGTCTCTTGTCCATATCGTTTTGTGTGTTTGGCTGCTAAAAGAGGCAGGAAAACGCCTACTGTTACATATGCTGCAAGGGCGATCATTGCAGCTGCCGGGTGCATGGATCCTAATAAGATACATATGATGCATGTATAGAATACAGCTATGCATATAGGGGATATCGTATGTGCGTAAAATACTTCGAGTAATTCCACATCAGATGTGATCATGTTGATCAGATCGCCTTGATCTTTCCCTTGTAATTTTGCTGGTGTGAGTTTCCGTAAGACCGAAAATACTTTATCACGAATCAAAGCCAAGACTTTGAAGGCTATATAATGATTACACTGCTGTTCACCATATCGCATAACTCCCCTCACAATAGCACTGACTCCCATGAAACAAGCAATAGACATCATACTAGATTCAGGAACAACATGAAGGATCGATAGCATACCATAACCACCAGTCGCAGCAATTACAGCACCAGCAAGATTTCCAAGCACACCTAATACAACAGCCACGACCATCCAACCAAATAACGGCTTTACCATTCTCGTCATACGTATCATCATTTTAAGATCTTTCATGCGACACCTCCTTGCAATATCATCTCCAAATCGTTTTGCACACGATGTAATTCTTGATAGATCGGGCATGATCGCATTAGTTCTTCATGACATCCACTGCCAACAACACTTCCATGATCCATAACATAGACAAGATCTGCATTCTCTACATTCTTCATCCGATGAGTGATCATAATCACTGTCTTTTCACCAGACATATGCTGTATGACCTGCATGATTGCATCTTCGCTTTCCATATCTATGTTAGTAGATGCTTCATCAAAGATATAAACATCGCTATCTTTCAACAAAGCTCTAGCCATAGCAAGACGCTGTCTCTGACCACCAGAAAGATTACTGCCATTTTCTTCTATGACCATCGCAAGACCACCATTTTCTTTTACAAAATCATCTATCTTGACTTGTGCTAAAACAGCATACATTTCTTGCTCAGTTGCATCTGCTTTAGCCATCCGCAAATGATCTGCAACAGTTCCTTTCATCAGGACATTTTGATAAGAGACGTATGTGATATGTTCCAAAATACTATGTTCCAAACAATCACGCATCGATTGATCACCAATTTGAATATCACCTGTATAGTGATAATACTTTCCCATGATCAATGCTGCCAAAGTTGATTTTCCACATCCACTCGCACCTACCACGGCTGTGAATTTCTTTGTGGGAAAAGTCATATGTATGTGGTGCAAGATCTCATATTCTGGATCATAGGCAAAGCTGAGATCATTCACTTTGATCGTATATGGTCCACACACCTGTGCATTTCCGCCTTTATATATTTCTATACCAAAGAAAATAGCTTTGGTTATGTTCCCTTTCCTTTTGGAAGCAGTCCTTTCCCAGCTGCTTCCTTTTATTTTGTAGGTGAGAATTTAGATTTCAAAGATTTTATAGTAAGGAGGAACAAAGAGATGAAACCTGTTATATGCGAGAAGAAGACATATACCGTTGCTGAAATTATGCAAATACTTGGTATTGGAAGGACAGCAGCCTATGACTTAACAAGAAAAGGATTATTCAAAGTCATTCGTGTTGGAAAAATACTTCGTATTAACAAGGAATCCTTTGATCAATGGTTTGACAGTCAACAATAAAGGAGGAATGAGGGATGGCTGTGATTTTAAAATTGGGAAAGAAATTTCAAGTAACTTACGAGGTAGTCACACCTGCAAAAGAAATAAAAATGATTAAGGAATTATTCGATAACTATGAAGATGCAGCTAAACGAAAAGAATTATTAGATGGTGAGACATGTATGTTTTCCCCAGATAGTTTATTTGTGGATGTAATGGAAGATTGGCTTGCTGATCCATATTTCAGAGATCATTTAAAAAAATATCACGAGGCTCAAAAAAACTATGATGTGTATCTTCGTAGCCTTGTAGAAACAACTAAAGTTAAAGATGTTAATTCAGCCTTTGCAAATTCTATTATTAACCAACTATGTGCTACAAAAAGCATAGGAAGAAATAGTG
>CAUWCC010000077.1:0-4274 GCA_963556805.1 uncultured Bulleidia sp.
TTAAGTCACCCTTACTAAGGATATACTATTTACACAAAATTCTTGACACTACCATAGAGCATTTATCGCTATGTTTTTATGTCCGTCTTTTGAATAAACTAAAATATATTCACCGTTTTTTACAACATTTCCCATTTTTGCTGCTTTTACTTTCATGCCTTGAGTAGCTAACAACTCCACATGAATAGTTGTCACAAAATTATTTTCTCCAAAGATTTGGTCACACAGCAACTTGAGATTTGCATACTCATTATTATCTATTGAAATGAAAATAACACCTTGTTCTACTAGTAGTCTTTTAGCAATTTGTAAACGGCGATTCATAAAAGATATCCACATACTATGTCGATAAGCATCGTCAGACCCAATCTTTCTATCGTCATATACAAAATCTTTACTTTCAGTATTATAAGGTGGATCTATATAAATAACATCAATTTTACCTTTATGAGTCTTTTCAAGTAATTTCAGACTATGTAAGTTATCCCCTTCTAATAAGAAATTAAACGGCATTGGGTGACAGCCCCTGCTTTTTCCGAAGAAATATGTTTGCTAAGAAAGAAGGAAAAACAAAAATAGTATGTCAGCTATTGCCTGCCCTACTACATTATCTCACAATTTTAGCGTTGTGTACGACATCGGTAAAATAAAAAAATAGATGTTGCGAGCACCCAAGTGAAGTAGAGCAAAATCCATAAAGGTGATGCTATGTACGTGTTTGTTTACATGCCCTTTGCACTCCGAAAGCTGTTGTGAGGTAAAGTTACATCACTTATTTGGTTCATCTTGATTATATTACTAAATCACACATAAAAACGGAAAGGAGAAATCCATAAAAAACAAGAATGGATTCGGTTCAGGCTACAAATTAAAAACAAGAAAAGAAATCAATGAACTGCTTGTGTAACTATCGGATGGGTTCAGATCTACTATGATGATGGTGCTCCAGCACGATCAAAACAGAAACTTGTCCGCCTAGGATATCACCCTTCACGCAAGGATACACAACTGAATTTGTCTAAATGGCATGAAGAGTACCAGCAGGATGACAAACAAGCGACAAAGCCCTGTTTTTAGCTTCATCTGTTGTGCAAACGGAGAATTAAAACAGCTGTGGAATAGTCGTAAAACAAGCCTTGAGAAAGGGTTTACCATAAGTACACAAAAGGTACATTGGTTTTCTTTAGTTTACTTGAGACGTTGCCCGATAAACGCATTGATAAAATAGGTTACAAGAAACTGCAATCACTGTTTAACGGCGCAGTAGCATATACAAAGAAAATACCATTTCATCAATTAGGGACTTTCTGTCTTTACTGTTCAGTAAGGCTGTTAAACTTGGCTATATCACTGTTTCTTCTGTTCAATACGTCAATATCCACTCCGATCTGAAACCATGTAAGAAAAAATCTTTGTTGTTGGCACAATCAAAAAGGTAGTTACGACACAGCCTAATCTTGCACTGCGAACTCCTAGAAACAAACTTTTAGCCACTATGCAGTGGCATTCAGTAAGAATCCGCTACCTTTAGGCGTGGGGAGTATCAAATTGTATCTACATACTTCTTTGCTTCTAGTAGGGTAATACCTGTCAATTCTCTTACTTTCATGACAGCATCCACTTCTTTCCCCATGTTTTTTAAATGCAAGATATACTCACGATCAGAATCAGATATCGCCCATGTACATAACTGACTATTCCCTGTCTTCTTGCATAACGTATCCAACTGTTTATGCAGTAAAGAGACTTCTTTATGTAATTTATGAATTTCAATAAACAAAACAAGTATTAAGCAAAGTGCTGCAAATTCCATATCACTACTCTCCTTTCTCAAGATCTAAACCAGAAAGATTTCTTTTACCCATACTATCAAATACCAAAAACGTACGCAACCTGACAGTCACCATATCTAAAGATAGGGGATTCATAGTTCTTTGACCAATGCCGCAGCCCCGAACGAAAACGGTTGTATACAAAATGATAACAATCACAGTTAACCTGTATCTGTTCGATCTGGCCAGCTGTCGGATATATTTTGAACTTAAGTTCTCTCATCCCATCTTCTCCTTTTGGGGCTACGATATCTTCTGATTTTCTATATACTGTTTGATTGTTTGACAGTCTTATTGATGCCGTATTGAGGATTGACCTCTAGCAGCAGGTGCACATGGTTCGGTATGACCTCCATCTCAAGAAGGTCTATATGTTCTTTCAAACATATCCAGTGCAGCAGTTCTTTAAAACGGGTATCTACGCTGTCTACTAACAACTTTCTTCTGTACTTAGGGCAGAATTTTGATAAAAAGAACGAACATTCTGTCCGTTCCTCTCCTTCTTAGTTTTGAGCATGGATATCATACTCTGTACATAGATCAAACACCTGTACAGAACTGCAGTCCAGCGTGCAATGAAACATATTTACAGCATTGATCTGCATATGATCATATGTTGTGTAGTAATAGATACCTCTTTGCATATCGATACAGGCAGAATACTGTGTGATATCCGGTCTTCCATTCTCTGTTAAAACAGAACCACGTGTCATAGATACTTTTTGCAAAATACGGAATACATGGGCAATATGAGATTCTTCAGAATCTGGACATAATGTATTAGCAAGAAGGAATGCTGTTTGTACAAAACGTGATGCAGATGAACTATCCCCTGGCAGCCCCAGTGCTCCCATACCTACTGCATATGGGCGTAATGGATACACTTCCCCAAGCTTGTTCTCAGGCTGAGCAGCGCTTAAATGCATGTAGTTATTGAGATTATGATAGTGATATGGAAATGGAGGATTGTTTGTCAGTACTTTATACGGATCATCATAGATATGCATACCATCCTGCATAGACTCTACAACGATACAATCCCGATGATCACTGATCATCCAATGCAAAGGATTCGGATATTCTGTTCTCCTAGACATATTCAAAAGAACAACATCTTCTAAAAGAGATCTTGCTTCTGTTACAGTCTTGCATTGTGTCAAAATATAAGGAATAAACTCAAAGGGAGGTATATTACGCTTCCCTTCCTGCTCCTCTGCATAACAAGCATTACCAGGAAAGTTTAAACCAGCTATACATAGACCATATTCATTACATGCATCTGCAAATAATGGTGTCCCATCCATAATAGCAGCCATCCCGATTATGGCATAATGACTATTTTTCACTGTTCCATCATGAAAGCAATATGGATATTGACGAGGTACAACTGCTACCTTTTGTCCAAAGGAATAATCAATATCCATATTTCTACCAAAATAAGAACGTTCATGATCTGTAAAAGTAAAACATGTACACATAACATTACTTCCTTTCTTACATTACGATCTCATACGGCCAATCTATGATGCCGCCGAATTCATATACATGTGAATAACCAAGATCAACCAATTTCATGGCTGCTTTCTTTGCTCTTCTTCCGCTACGGCAATATATGAGAATATTTGCGTCTTTATCTGATAAAAATTCTTCTGCTTTCGCATTGATCTCATCTACCGGCAATAGTACAGCATCTTTTATATGTCCATCTTCATATTCTGCTGGCGTCCTAACATCTAAGACAACACAGTCTTTTTCATCTATGAATTTCTTGGCTTTCGTCATAGACAAATGCTGATAGTTAACAGTAGATGTACAACCACCTAACAGCAATGCTGATAATAATAAATTTTTCATAAAGCCCTCCTGTTTTCATTATACTTCTTAACGTACCTATCAAGTATATATGTTTGCATTATAATATGTAGGAATAGAGGAGTTAGTATTTATGAATTATTGGAATATATGTTTCAGCCCTGCTGGCGGTACTGCAAAGTGTTCTCATATGTTATTAGATGGTATGACTTCTGGTTATAAGGAGTTAGACCTCTGTGATCCTAAATTAGACTATGCAAAACTCAATTTTACACAAGATGATATTGTAGTATTTGCAGTACCTTCTTATGGTGGTTTGGTACCTGAGTTAGCTTTAAAACGTTTAGATTGTTTCCATGGCTCTCATACACGATGCATTCTCTTAGTTGTATACGGCAATCGTGCATATAAAGATACAATAGTACAGCTGCAGGATAAGGTAACAAAGAATGGCTTTACCGTGGTTGCTGCTTGTGCTGCTATTGCTGAACACTCCATTGCTCATAAGATCGCAGCGGGAAGACCAGATACAAGTGATATTGAGAAGCTGCAGCAATTCGGTAAAAAGATTGCAGAAAAGAGGCTCTTCTGTACCCAGGGTGGGTAAAGTTTCATAAATATATTTGCTAT
>CAUWCC010000078.1:0-4219 GCA_963556805.1 uncultured Bulleidia sp.
CATTGGGCTATTTAATAGTATCATCAGCTACCAACACTGTGCAAATCCGGATTTTATTATAAAAATGTAAAAAGCTGATCAAATGACCAGCTTTCTAACATTTATCTACCAAAACGATTGAACTTCTTCTGCATCTTAGCAAGCTGAGCAGGATCAATGTTCTGCATCTGATCCATCATATCATTCAGCTTATCTTCATTCAAACTACCGCTTCTAGACATACTGCCCAATGTCCCCATCATCTTCTTCATCTTAGAGAACTGAGACAGCAGTTTATTTACATCATTCAATGTTGTACCAGAACCCCTTGCAATACGCTTTTTCATTGTAGAACGTATCTTCTCAGGATTCTCTCTTTCCCACTTTGTCATAGACTGAATAATAGCCTTAGAATGCTTCATAGCACCCTCAGCAGCATTCTCATTCATCAATTCTGTATACTGCCCCATACCAGGAAGCATCTTCATGATACCAGACAACGGACCCATCTTCTCGATCTGTTCAAACTGCATCAGCATATCATTCAGATCAAATTTACCATTCATCATCTTCTCAGCTGAACGCTGAGCAGCTTCCATGTCCATCTTTTCCTGTGCTTTTTCAACAAGTGATACGATATCACCCATGCCCAAGATCCTGTCAGCCATACGATCTGGATGGAAGACGTCCATATCCTCGATCTTTTCACCTTCACCAACAAACTTAACCGGAACATTTGTGATCTTCTTTACAGAAAGAACACCACCACCGCGGGAATCACCATCAAACTTTGTAACAACAAGACCTGTCAACGGCAATGCATCATGGAAGGCTTTAGCAACATTGACAATATCCTGACCTGTCATTGCATCAACTGTCAGTAAGATTTCATCTGGATGCACAAGACTATTGATATCGCGAAGCTCGTTCATCAATGTTTCGTCAATATGCAGACGACCAGCCGTATCGATGATGATCGTATCGTAATCTGTATGTGAAGCGTATTCCATACCTTCACGAACAGTTTCAAGAGCACTGACGCCCGTACCTCTAGTAAAGACCTCAGCATGTACTTCTTCACCCAAAGTCTGCAGCTGTTCGATGGCAGCAGGACGGATAACGTCAGCTGCAATCATCATACATTTTCTACTATTCTTTGTTTGCAGCAAATTAACGATCTTGGCAGCAGATGTTGTCTTACCTGTACCTTGCAGACCTACCATCATAATGACTGTTCTGCCATTTTCATTGAACTTTAATTCCGACTCTTCATTGCCAAGCAGTTCGATCAACTGATCATGGACGATCTTTACAAGCATCTGACCAGGTTCAACTGCATTGAGAACATCCTCACCTCTCGCCTTTGTACGAACTTCCTCCAAGAAATCCTTTACAATACGATAATTGACATCCGCTTCCAGCAATGCAAGACGCACTTCCTTCAGCATGTCCTCCATATTTTTATCAGTTAAACGTCCCTTACCAGCAACGTTTCTCATTGCATGATTTAATCTTTCACTCAAAGAATCAAAAGCCATAATATTCCCTCGCTTTCACACTTAATTTATATAGTATCATACCTATGACGATTCATAAACAAAGATAAATTTCAACCCTTTCTCCAAAAAAATAATATGAAAATCCAAGCAATTTATTTCTCATAATTTCATACTGTTTCATGAAGCATATCCCTTGTCTTTTATCCTTTCTGCCCTATAATCAACAGTGCATTCCAATTAGTTGCATTTCCAACTAATTGTGGGGAGCACCATTTTGTAAAATAAAATTTTAATTTTTATACCTGTAAAGGAGGCTATATGAACGTTATCAAAAGAAGCGGTGAAGAAGTTATTTTTGATGCCGCCAAGATTGAAAATGCAGTAAAAAAGGCTAATGAAGCAACAAATCCAGAGAAACGCATGGACGATGCTATGATCACTAAAGTCGTCAATGCAGTTGTCGCCAAGTGCAACAGCTACAACCGCTCGATTGGTGTAGAAGAGATCCAGGATATCGTTGAATCAGAGATCATGGCAGAGGGTTCGTATGCAGTTGCAAAGAACTATATCACATACCGTTATGAACGTGCCCTGGTCAGAAAGGCAAACTCAACGGATGAGCAGATCCTCTCTTTGATCGGACGTAACAACGAAGAAGCTAAGCAGGAAAATTCCAATAAGAATCCAACTGTCAATTCTACCCAGCGAGACTATATGGCAGGTGAAGTCTCTAAGGACATCACAAAGCGCTTCTTATTGCCAAAAGATATCATTGATGCTCATGAGAAAGGTATCATTCACTTCCATGATGCAGATTACTTTGCCCAACCGATGTACAACTGCTGCCTTGTCAACTTGGAAGATATGCTGCAAAACGGCACAGTTATTACTGACACTTTGATCGAGAAGCCGCATTCCTTCGGCACAGCATGCAACATTGCTACACAGATCATCGCTCAGGTTGCATCAAATCAGTATGGCGGTCAGACGATCACCTTGGCACATTTAGCACCATTCGTTGAGATCTCTCGTCAGAAACATAGAAAGAATGTTGCGAAAGAGTTTGAAGCAGCTAGTATTGAGATCAATCAAGAAAAGATCAATGCTGTAGCTGAAACACGTGTTCGTAAAGAAATCAAAGATGGTGTTCAAACGATTCAATATCAGATCATCACCTTAATGACAACAAACGGTCAGGCTCCATTTGTTACAGTATTCATGTACTTAGACGAAGTACCAGAAGGACAGACAAGAGATGACCTCGCTATCATCATCGAAGAAATGCTGAAGCAACGTATGCTTGGTGTAAAGAATGAAAAAGGTGTTTATATCACACCTGCATTCCCTAAGTTGATCTATGTCTTGGATGAAGATAATATTTATGAAAATTCCAAGTATTACTACCTCACAAAGTTGGCTGCAGAATGCACTGCTAAGAGAATGGTCCCTGATTATATTTCTGCTAAAATCATGAAAGAGCTTAAGGGTGATGTTTATCCTTGCATGGGCTGCCGCTCTTTCTTGACACCAGACCGTTTCACAGATGCTGGTATCGGTAATTTGGCAGACGCCAAGAATTACACAACGGATAAGCATAAGTACTATGGTCGCTTTAACCAGGGTGTCGTTACGATTAATTTGGTGGATGTTGCTTGTTCTTCTAAGGGTGATATGGATGCTTTCTGGAAGATCTTTGACGAAAGATTGGAACTGTGTTATAGAGCATTGATGATCCGCCACAATAGACTTCTTGGTACACCGAGTGATGTTGCCCCTATTCTGTGGCAATATGGAGCAATTGCACGTTTGAATAAAGGTGAATCGATCGATCATCTCTTGTTTAATGGCTATTCTACAATTTCCCTTGGTTACGGCGGTCTTTGCGAATGTGTCAAGTATATGACAGGAAAATCTCATACAACAGAAGAAGGCGGAGAATTCGGTATGGCTGTCATGCAGCATTTGAATGATGCATGTAATAAATGGAAGAAGGAAACAAATATTGACTTCTCTGTTTATGGTACGCCGATGGAATCCACAACATATAAGTTTGCAAAGTGTCTGCAATCCCGTTTCGGTATTATTGAAGGTGTAACAGATCGCAACTACATCACAAACAGTTATCATGTGCATGTAACAGAAGAGATCAATGCTTTTGATAAATTGACATTGGAATCTAAATTCCAGCGTCTCTCTCCTGGTGGTGCAATCTCTTATGTTGAGGTACCAAACATGCAGAACAATATCCCTGCTGTTCTTGCTCTTCTCAAGCACATCTACAACACGATCATGTATGCTGAATTAAATACGAAGAGCGATTATTGTCAAAAATGCGGTTATGATGGAGAAATCCAGATCGTGGAAGACGAGAACGGAAAACTCATCTGGAGATGCCCTAATTGCGGTAATACAGATCAGGATACAATGAATGTCGCAAGACGTACGTGCGGTTACATTGGTACACAGTTCTGGAATCAGGGACGTACAGAAGAAATTAAAGAACGGGTTCTTCATCTCTAATTCTTGTTTACTCCTTATATTGCTAAAAGCTGCAGAAATGCAGCTTTTTATGTACCATTCTAAAGAAAAAATCGAGCCTGGACCCGATCTTATTCATTTGATGCTTTATATTGTGAGAGATTCTTTTGCAAAGTGGCATAGCATACTCCAAGTTTTTCTGCCATCTCTTTCTTTGTGATCGATCCCTTATTAAGTTCTTCTAATAAGAATAAGAATTCATC
>CAUWCC010000079.1:0-3344 GCA_963556805.1 uncultured Bulleidia sp.
TTACGAGGTCTGGGAAGCAGGAAGCCCATTGGCTTTAGACAATGGGTAGTTCACCGAGGGGCTATCAATATAAGGAAGTGAATCACAATAAAGGCGTACGTGATCAGAAATAACTTTAGGTGGTTTATGTAAGCAATACACTACCAATAGAAAGCAGAAATGAGGAAATCAATTCTTTGTTTTTCTTCTTAGAGTCGTTCATAGTTGTTATTTTCCGATTTGTAATGATCAAAATATGAATTGGCAATTCTCCCAACTGCATCATATTGCTTTACAGCTTATCTAAGCAAAGCATAATACAGTTAATGTAGAAGCAATAGAAAGGCTTGCATACAGATCCAAACAGGTGTAATACAGTATTATAAAAGCCTTTAGATATCCGCAAAAGTAAGGCTTGTGAAAGAAATATAAAGTTGTTTCGACAAATAAAGCTGTTTGTTTACGAGAAAACGACAATTGACCAAGAGTGTTTATATTTAATTAACAATATGGGTGTAAAACTGAAATAGTCGACACCAGGAGGAATATATCATGGGTAAGATGACAGAGAATATTACACATAAGGCTGAAAGACAGGCCATGTCTGTATTGGCTGATCAGCTCTTAAAGACTTTGAATAAAGCAAAGGATTATCAGGAAAGATCGGAGACATATGCAAAGATTGTTGATGTAGCAGCTAAGTTCTACGGTAAGGCAGCACCTAAGGAAACATTAGATGCAGTGAAGGCATATGTATCAAATCCGGATAATAGATGGATGAGGGTCTTGAATCATATCATTGATGAAGCAGATCCACATTATGCCAAGATGATGTTGTTGAATCTTGGTTATGAATCTTTCTTCTGTGGTACTAAGAAGATTCGTGAAATGCGTCAGAAGTATAATTGCAACATTCCTTGGCTTATTCTTTTTGATCCTACATCCGCATGTAATATGCATTGTGTAGGCTGCTGGAGTGGTACATATGGTCATAAGAGCAGTTTGACATTTGAAGAGATGGATAAGATCGTTACAGAAGGTAAGGCGTTGGGTGCTCACTTGTATATGTTGACAGGTGGTGAGCCGATGGTTAAGAAAGAAGAAGTCTTGAGACTTTGTGAAAAGCATGATGACTGCTTCTTTGCGGCTTATACAAACTCTACTTTGATTGATGAAGATCTCTGTAAGAGAGTACAGAAGCTTGGCAACCTTACATTTATGATCTCTATTGAAGGTACACCAAATACAAATGATGCACGTCGTGGCGAAGGTCATTACGCTGCTGTTATGAAGGCAATGGATCTGCTGAAGAAGTATGGTATCGTCTTCGGTACATCTATCTGCTATACAAAGGACAACATTGAAGCTGTCACAAGTGATGATTTCTTCAATATGTTAGCAGAGAAGGGTGCTCATTTTGGTTTCTACTTCCATCTCATGCCAGTTGGTAACAATGCTGTACCTGAACTTATGCCTACACCAGAACAGAGAACATACATGATCAACAGGATCCGTGAAGTTCGTTCTGAAAACAGTGAGATTGAGTTCTTCCCGATGGACTTCCAGAATGATGGTGAATATGTAGGCGGCTGTATTGCTGGTGGTAGAAACTACTTCCATATCAACTCTAATGGCGATGCAGAACCATGTGTCTTCATTCACTTCTCTAATACAAACATTAAGACACATAGTATCTTGGAGATGCTGCAGAGTCCATTGTTCATGGCATATCATGAAGGACAGCCGTTCAACCGCAATCATCTCAGACCATGCCCAATGTTGGAAAATCCTGAATTGCTGGAAGAAATCGTTCATGCAGCAGGTGCTCACCAGACAAATGAGGAATCTCCAGAAGAGGTTGAACATTTGTGTGCTAAGTGCAAGGACTATGCGGCTGCATGGAAGCCTGTAGCTGATAAGATCTGGGCAGAAGAAAAGCATTCTAAACCAACTTATGAGAACTACACAGCTGAGAAGAGAGAACACCCAGAACTTGCAGCATTTGAACATGCAGATGGTACAGAACACATTGATACAGATATCAATGCTCCAGAACAAAGTAATAAATAACTTTAATAGTAGCTTATATGCATGAAACGGATGGAAATTTCATCCGTTTTTTTTGTGTGAGTATGTCAAGTATTGCGTGAATTCAGTTGAATACAAATTAACCATAGGTAGTTGACACCTTAAAATGGAATAAGCACGTAAAAGATGGATCCACTATGTATGGAACATAGAAAGGTGTTAAGATGGGAGAAAAAAGAAACACTGAGGTTTAAACTAAAGTTACATAAAAAGAAGGCTTAATTGATTAAGGGTGAAGTGAACCCATCCAAGTTTTCCATTTTTAAGAGGCGTGATATTCATTGGAATAAACACAACTAAAATATTGATATATATATAACTTAAATGGCGAATTAAGGTGAAATGATGATGTTTGACAACATAATCAGTTAATGCGTTTTAACAACCCCAAAAATTAGTATAGCAAAAAAATGTTGGAAAAATAGGCTTTCTTTTACGGCGTTCACACGTTATATTCTAAATACCAAAGACAAAGATAAAGATACTAAAAAATAGAAAGCTGAGGTACAGACCAATGGGAAAATAAGAAACTTAAAATTTTTGTGGTTATTGAAAGGAAGGAAAAAATAATGAAAAAAAACATCATATCAGCTATTATGCTAGCAGCATTTTTGTTATTATCAGTATCGTCAGTAGGTGCTCATTTTGTGGAAGCGGACTTTGATCATCATGCACATGTTACGGAAGGTAGTCCGATTTCCCCAAAGAAAGTTGATGCATATACCACTTGGAGACATCAGTGGCATTATACTGTTGCTGAATTACAAGATAGACATGGAAATGTTATGTCAAGTTCAGGAAGGCAGTATGGGGATTCTAAAACAACAGCACATACAGAGTATTATGGATTAACACCAACATTTGCAAGGTCGTATTACGGCAAATAATTATAGGGAAAATGAAATATCAGGTTAGTGGTATTGCCCTAACCTGATATTTATTTTTGTAACTAAGAACAAGTTTACTGCTGATGTCATAAATAAATTTTATACTATTTTTAGAGGAGAACTGATGACAAATATAAAAAATAAATTGCTGGTCATTGTTACATTGTTCATCTATCTATCATTTGCCATCCTTTCGAATAGATATATAGATGATATGAAATACCAGAATATTGCTGCAAACCAGTATTTTTCTCAAACTTCTATAGAAGTGTACAACGATGAATACGCAAAAAACTATATACATAATTTGGAGGAACGAAGTGATATTTCTTTTTCTCCCGAATTGTCAAGCCAATTGCAACACAGTTGAATAGTAGACTTCATATGGTG
>CAUWCC010000080.1:0-2816 GCA_963556805.1 uncultured Bulleidia sp.
GACTAATTTCTACTTCGCCGCCTTCAAAGTGGAAATTAACTTTTCACTTCAGTGCAGATTGTAAGGCTTGACTTCTTGCTTGGCAAGGAGTCAGGCCTTTTAATCTGGTTTGTATGCGTCGTATGTTGTAATACTCAATATATTCCGCTATAGCTCTCATAAGCTGATCAATTGTTTTAAACTTATGATTCATGGCCATAGAACATTTCATTCTTTCTACTTCTTATGATATGCGACAGTTCATCTGATTCTTTAATTGCTTTCAAGATGATTGATAAGGAACATCCTGTTTCATACCTTAGTTCCGTTACTGCCTGAGCTATTTTTGCTGTTCTCTCTTTTCTCTTTCCGTAACCAAGGCATCCAATTTTTTGAATTCTTTTATCCATCTTGTCAAAGTGCCACTATTTGATAGACCAAGATCAACAGATACAGATTGTATTGATTCTTCGTTTTTGAAAACTCTATTGATTGCCTTCAATTTGAATTTTGAGGAATCTTAATAATAGGTATGTTTCGCACTTTCAAAACCATGCCTATCAATCAGGTGTATAAGATATTTTATATTGTTATAACGAACACCATACTCTAATATTTTTTTCTGCTAATTTCATAAGAAAAGTGAACCCTACAAGTTGTCCATTTGTTTTGTCCAACTTTTGGGATTCACTTCACCCTCGATAATTATTCTGAAATTTTTATTTTCAAACGGTATTTCCTTATTCTTATTCCACCATGTCATTCACTTCACCATTTCCACTCATATTATTGAATTTCGATAAATGAGGACATCGCAATAAAGAATACTCTCAAATACTCATAACTTATTCTTAAATTGACTATAAACGTCTAGAACAGTTTGCTTATACTGTTCATAACTGAAGCCATTAATATCTCCATTTTTTATATTCTGAGAGATTTTTTCATAGGCATCAGCATTCTGTAATAAATGAAGACAACCTGTAATCAATTCTTCATCATCTGAACTAATATACCCATTAACTCCATTTTTGATAACTTCTTTCAGGCCATCAACAGGTGTTGTTACGATTGGCTTTCCTAAAGCCATTGCCTCTAAAGCAACCATCGGCAAACCTTCTGCAACCGAAGTCATCATCAGTACCTTAGAATTTGCAAGATACCCCAATGGTTCAGCCTGGAAACCAAGCAAATCAACAGGAAGATCTTCCTCCTGAATAAACTTTTGGCAGTGTTCCATTTCAGAACCAGCACCAATCATGCAACATTTTATTTCTGGATACACTTCTTTCATCCTCTTAACAAGCGTCAAAAAGCGCATTGGATTTTTAACTTCTACAAGTCTACCAAGATAAATAACATCATATTTTTTTCTACATTAGCTTTACTAGCACGTTCTTGAACTTCAGAAGGATTCAACCTATTTGGCAAAAAAATATCATTGAAACAACCGATCAACTTATGCAACGGTAGAATAATATAAAGTATTCCACTACATAATGCATGCGTATCAGATTTGAAAACCTAACTTCTTGTCTAGATAGAAATCAAGTCTTTCATACTGTCCAAACTTTTACGCATATTTTTTGAATATATAACACCTACCACTACGCTTCAAGTTATATAATATATTGGCTTATTTGACTAAGAGTGGTCTTGGTTGTTATGTTTCATTAGATCAGCACCCAAATATGTGATTATTCTTTAGCTTTTCCATATGCATGTCCTGGATTTGTGTTTTATGAAATCTCAGAAACTGATCCACCATTTCATTTCTGTCCATATACAAAAATTTTCTTAAAAATCTGAATGACACACAGTATCGATGTATATACTTTGTGGCGATGCCTCTGCAGTCAGTTTAGAAATAATTTTCTTCGTATTCATATCGGTCACCTCACGCCAAGCAGAAGTCACTTTCAAATCTGTTGAAACAGCATAACCAGAAGGCACAAAGAAACCAACAAAGTAGAAAAATGCAAAAACAAAAATTGCTCCAAATTTCCGCATGTTAGGAAATGATATTAACATACCTTTCTCTTATTACGATCTATACTATATATGCAAGTCAAATGGTACCTATCAAGGTGCTTCCTATTTAGACTTTCTCCCTTTCCACCGGTAACTCCGGTGGTTTTTCTTTACCAAGAAAAAGTCGCAATATATACTACGACTTCTTCACACCACTTCAGCATATCGTCTTTTAGAACGCCATGATCACGCAGTAATTTTCTTATTACTGTCTTATCCACAAACTACCCAAGGAAAGCAAAGTTCACGCAGACATCTAGAATGACATCCGGTCTATCCCCCTTTGTATGAAGCGTAAAGAATGCTCTGATATACGGCATCATTGTAGGAACACCAATATGATACAAGTACTCCATCGTGATCTCCTTACCTGTACATTCCTTCCAGCTTCTCTGCCAACAGATGATAATCTTCCTGCATGCTGCCATCGATCCAATGCATCAGGTTACCTGCAAAACTGTATTTGTAGAAATCTAAAATAAAAGCTTTATCTTCTTTTTTTATCTCTATCCCTCTACTCTTTTCTTGCACACAACACCAAGTAAAAGATCTTATGTCAACTTCCACAAGAATGTCTCCATGCAGATCCAGGGCATATTCTTATGTGCATTCAGGATCACTTCTTTATTACTCTCTACTGCTGCAATGATAGCTAACAACCTATCATGCCATGTAGCCTATGTTGCATTACCCTGCCTATCCTGCTTGACATCGCTGAAGTGAAAAGTTAATTTCCACTTTGAAAAGCAAAAAAAGAAGGCTTAATTAAGTAATTTTGGACTTTTGTGCTTAGTGTACGTGACTGT
>CAUWCC010000081.1:0-2597 GCA_963556805.1 uncultured Bulleidia sp.
ACGATCCATATGCAGACTTCCCCTTTTAGGGCATTAGAAAGAGAGGCATAAACAAGGCATAATGATGACTGAAAACGACAAAGTCACTTGTTTAACATCGTGGAATCAATGCGAGAAAAGCATGCGTGAGATTGCAAAAGAAATTCACAAATCGCAAGAAACGATTAGAGACTTCCTGAAATCTACTGGTATCGACAAAAACGAAATTAGGCAACACGGACACAAAATCAAAAAAAACAGGAGTAAGGTATCAACAGAGAGAAAAGAAAGAGCAATAGCAAGACGGCAGATGGCAGAGCTTAAACAAACCGCCGGTTATCAGATGTACCAACGCTTGCACCATATCCCCGTTGACCTAGAACGGCACGGAAACACAATATGCAGAATCTCGGATGTAATGAAGTACTACAACAGCATTGATGATAAAAAAAGTATTTGTAAAGAAATTGGAGTAAGTCCAAACATCAGCATAGAAGAATTTGCGCTTGTATTGGTTGAATATATCAACGAAAAATTCGATTTTTCAAGGCACGATTATCAAGTATCACGCACCCTCGAATATATGAGCGGTACAGTCCCTTGTTGGCTTATCGAGAGGGTATGACATGACGGATTTAAACAAAATGGAGAAGATGGAAAATGATATTACCCGATAAATACAGAATTAAATACAATTCGTCACGAGATACTTCTAGAGCTGATGCACGTGTGTATGAAGGGTGGGCAGGCGGAAGGCTGACACCCATTGAAGGTGCAAGGATGATAGAAACTAACAACGACCTAGGGTATGGAACTGTATCAGCCTTGCAATTTGTGGCAAATGCTATCTGCTTAGGCTACTGGGGAGCTAGGGCAGAATATCTAAATGTGATTGGTTTGGAAATATCTAATACCGAAAGAAAAGCATACCAAGAGTGCTACGGCTTACCAATTGCCGATGAGCTGATATTGCAATGTGTTGGAACGGGGGAAAGGATTAAAAAAGAGGGTGGAAGATGAATATACTTGAATTCTTTGGAGTGAACGAATATTACAAATTGCCTGAGGCAATGATCAGAAAAAACGCATTTAAAGAAGAATAAAATAAAACCCTGGTTCTGTTAGAATCAGGGCTTTCTGCTATTTGGTGGAGTCTTTAGCCTTCTTGATCGTGGCTTCCATTGCTTCTCTGAATACTTGAGATTGAGAGATGCCAAGCTGTTTACAAGCTTCTCTAAACTCAAGCACAAATTCACGCTTGTATTGGGCACGAACAAATAACATGTTCTTCTTTGACCACTCTGCCAGATATTCGGCTTGATTGAATTTCTTTTCTTCTGTCATGTTAATTACCTTCTTTCTTTTCTTCACGCTTGTTATAGATGAACAAAATGGCTACACCAATATTTAGGATTGCTAATATTGCTTTAAGTAATGAATGTGTATAGATTGCTTCACTGGTAAAGAGCCCGCCGAAGAATCCAACAATTAGGACTAGTGTAAGTTGAAATTTCATAATGAATGCAGGATAATGAAGAAGAGGTTGGAGAGGGGATGCTCTCCGAACCGTCTTATTTAAGAAGCTTATTCACAATTTCGATTGCCTTTAGTAAGCAGTCGAGCATTGTCGATATGATCAGGGCTTTGATATATAGCTGATCAAGTGAAGGCTTCTTTTTATTTTTCTTCATTGTTCTCTGTCTACCTCCTTTCTACTCTTATATTATACTACTATGTAGCTAGATATGCAACACAATCTGTATGTGCATTGTGTGGGAGACCAGTTGACTTCTCTTTGAAGTTCCCTGACCCAATGAGTCCAACGATTGACCACATCATACCGATTGCAAAAGGTGGACACCCAAGCGACATAGAAAACTTGCAACTGGCACATCTTGCATGCAATCGAAAGAAAGCAGATAAAGGCGTTAAAGTAGTCTTTAAAACAGATGAGACGATCAATAGCAGAGTGTTACCTCAGTCTATGGACTGGAAGACGTACCGCCCATAAAAAAGGGGGCTATGGTACCCCAAAGGGGGTAGGGGTCACAACCACGCACTCACTGCGAAGATATAGCGCTGAAAAGCAGTAAATTTATTATCTTTTTTTTCGGTAGCTCAAGCAGTAGCTCAAAGAGCTAAATTAATGTTGCTTAATTTCCGCTTGAATATCGCGATATTTGTGGTTTAATGAGTTTCTATGTAAAAATGTTTGACCAGTATAGATTGATGTATCTTCAACCGCTGGTTTAGCTCCAGTATTATCAGTTTCTCTTGCAAATACTGGTATTGACATTCCCATAATCATGACAGCAGAAAGCGAAAAACTGATAAGTTTCTTCAGATGTTTTTTCGTCATACACAATGCCTCCATTGGAAAATGATTTATTAACCACATTGTAGCAATATCATGTTTTGTGATATTTGTCATTGTATTTTTTGATCGAACCATTAAAGCAAAGTGTTGGTGGCTTATGCAGTGTTTTGAAGTGAACCCCAAAAGTGGGCAAGGTAAATGTTTAACTTGGAGGGCTCACTTTTCTTATGCAATTAACAGAAAAACAAAAAAATCCGGATTTGCACAGTGTTGGTAGCTGATGATACTATTAAATAGCCCA
>CAUWCC010000082.1:0-2164 GCA_963556805.1 uncultured Bulleidia sp.
TTACAACATAGATCATCGTAAAGATGCTGTTGGTATAGGATATGTATTCTCTATACCAGCAGCTTTTTTAAGTCTGCTGTTGAGCTGGTCTCCTGTGGTATGATATTAAATATGAAAAAACAAATGATAACAATTATGGCATCACTATGCTTGATGACAGCTTGCACATCCCCAAAGCCGGAACCGACACCAGCACTTCCAACTGATCCGGTTGTTCAGGAAGATATTGGAATTCAGGTTATCCATGCCGGCTATTACGAACGAGTAGAATCAGTTGTGGAAAACCGTACAGATAATGTGAGGGAAGCAAAACAAATGATTCCCGACCACCAGGTGATAGAAAGATATGATTATGATGGTCGCAAACTTATGGTAAAGAAAATGGAACGCGATGATCAAGCACTCGTATTTAACAGCGAGACGGAATATCAATACAATGATGACGGATCTGCAAAAGAAGTTTCGTTTATCAATGAAACGGGCGGCGTGATATCAAAATTTATTAACAATAAAGGTGTGTGGAGCATAGAGAAAGAAAATGCGGTAGATGAAATAGTTGATGGTGAAAAGCCTGAAAAAACTTTGCCTATGGATATGCATGGCAATGTGGTAAGAATCGAGAATGATGATGGCACGGTTACAACAGACAAATTTAATTCCAACGGCTTTGTGACAGAACGAACAATTTTAAAGGAGAAACAAGTTATCTCAAAAATAGCTTATGGTTATACAACGAATGATCATCTTCCGGAAAATATTATAATGACAGATGAGAAAGGTAATGTTGTGAAAGATATCTATCTGTTGAGAGGAGCTCTTCATAAGAATCAGAAAATAAATAAATACTATAGTACTTCTGATCAGGATGAAGTGCTATGCGAGATTATTGATGAATATGATGAACAGACGGGGTTGCTTATTTCTTCTATTATAAAAGTGGATGATACGATAACATTAAAACTATATGAATATAAATAAAGATTGTATATGAACTCGTGTGTTTTTTTTGCAGGCAAGAAGAAAGGTTAAATCTATTAACGTTTAAAAAGCGAATCAGATATATATTGCCGCTTTCAAAGTAAACTTGAAACAGCTCATTATAGAGCAACGCAAAAATGATATTGTCCTATTTCCTGAATTGTAAGTAGAAACTGGAATTAAAGATAGATATTATCAAGTTCTGTATAAGAGAGCTTTTCTAGCTCATTTTTGAAATGAGAAATAGCTGATTCGTAAGTAAGTGTTTTTCTTCTTTTTTCATTGATTTCGAGATTAATGCTCTGGATGTATTCTTTTGATAACGAAATTATGACTGTGCTGTTTTTGCGTATATTCAAACTAGACCGTTGCAATTTTCATTACTTCCTCTTTCACATGATCTGTAAGGGTGAGCAAAGTAAACAGATGTTCTTTGCGTATTTGTGCGTGGTCGTGTTTCTATGTCGGCATATATCACAAGTTCACTTCCGTTATCGAAGGTGCTGAATTTGAACATTTGAGGAAAGTGTTCTCCAAATAGCTTTTCTAGTTTGCTTATCTGCATGTAAACTTTTTGTGCCTTTTTGCCGGTTATGGGAATCATGTAATAAAATCATGACTTTCGCTCTATTAGCATTAATAAAGCACCATTTTATCCATTTCTAGGTCCCGTAACTAAATCGCCTTCCCAATGCCCGAATTTCTCTCTGTCAAGTACATGTACTGGTCTTAGGCCGATAGAGACACCCTTTTGTCTCTTAGGAATACATGTCTTATAATTAGGTGTCTTTTTACGTTGTACCGTTCTTGGAAGATCCACTGGTTTGATAGAAACAAGACCTGCATGGATGTAGTTATACATTGTTTTGGTTGAAATCGTAGTCATGTTTTATTCTTTTTCAGGGTTATCGATAATAAAAGAATGGATTGCATCATCAATAGAAGTTAACTCTTTTGCACGAAATAGATCGATAATATTATCAATAAAAACAGAAGCTTTTTCTAATTTAAATGCATTAGAAGGCTTTTTTTATTTTTACGATACTATTTATGGACTGTTTTTTATGTGTCAGAGACAAAAAATTAGGTAAATTATAATGCTGAGTCCATTTTACAATTGGTGAAACCCACTTTTTTGACAAAAAGTAAAAAAACAGTTGACGAAAAGTAAAATGCTTGGTATGCT
>CAUWCC010000083.1:0-1673 GCA_963556805.1 uncultured Bulleidia sp.
TGCTGATCTAACGAAACATAACCACTAGGACCACTCTTAGTCAATTAAGCCTTTTCTTTTGAATCGGATAGATATTGTAAAAGTAAGGTTCAGATCACATAATATAAATAGGAGTGATTTCAAAATGAAAAAATATATAATGGCAATTGATCAGGGGACAACAAGTTCTCGAGCAATTTTATTTGATCATGATGGTAAGATCGCAGCAAATGCACAGAAAGAGTTTACGCAAATATTCCGGCATCCAGGCTGGGTTGAACACGATGCTAATGAGATCTGGCTGTCGGTACTTTCCTGTATGGCATCTTGCATGCAGAAGGCAAAAGCAAGACCAGATGAGGTGGCTGGTATTGGGATCACCAATCAGCGTGAAACAACGGTCGTTTGGCATAAAGAAACGGGGTTGCCGATATGCAGTGCGATCGTATGGCAGTCTCGTCAGACAGCAGATATCTCAGATCGTTGGAAAGCGGAAGGTCTAGAAGACAAGGTCAAAGCAAAGACAGGTCTGCCGATCGATCCTTATTTTTCAGCATCTAAGATACGTTGGATCTTAGACCATGTCGAAGGTGCACAAGAAGAGGCTGAGCGAGGTAATCTGTATGCTGGTACGATCGATTCTTGGTTGATCTACTGCTTATCTGGGCAAAAAGCACATGTGACAGATTATGCTAATGCGTCAAGAACGATGCTCTTTAATATCCATGAAAAGAAGTGGGATGAAGAGCTGTGTAGCATATTCCGTATCCCTATGCAAATGCTGCCAGAGGTAAAGGAAAACAGCGGTCTTTTTGCTAATACAGCTCCTTATCATTTCTTTGGAACATCTGTTCCTATCACAGGGGTTGCAGGTGATCAGCAGGCAGCATTATTTGGACAGAGCTGCTTTGTCGCTGGTGATGCTAAGAATACATATGGTACAGGTTGCTTCTTGTTGATGAATACAGGTGAGGAAGCAATGGCTTCTAAAAACGGTTTGATTACTACGATCGCATGGGGCCTAAATGGTAAAGTGTACTATGCGTTAGAGGGATCTGTATTTGTGGCAGGAAGTGCGATCCAATGGCTGCGTGATGAGATGAAATTCTTTCCATCATCCAGTGATAGCGAAGAGATGGCAGAGCACGCAAAGAAGGATACAGGTTTGATGTTAGTTCCTGCCTTTACAGGCCTTGGTGCTCCGTATTGGGATGATCGCTGTCGTGGTGCTTTGTTTGGTATTACAAGAGGTACGACGCGCGAAGATATTACAAAGGCTACATTGGATTCTTTATGTTATCAGACAAGAGATGTATTAAATGCAATGGAACAGGATTCTGGGGTAAAGATCGGATCGTTGAAGGTCGACGGTGGTGCTTCTAGAAATAACTATATGATGCAATTCCAGGCTGATCTTCTGCAGTGTGATATTCTGCGTCCGCAGCTTGTAGAAACAACAGCATTAGGGGCAGCTAGATTAGCAGGATTAGGATGCGGTTTTTGGACGATGGATGATTTCCGTCGATCAGAAAGAGAAATGACCTGTTATGAACCGATGATGAATGGTATGGAAGCGGACCGCTGCTATGCTCGTTGGCAGACAGCAGTGGCTGCTGCAAGGATGTTTCCTTGCGAATCAGGTGCATTCTAAAATAATTGCGAAGAGATAAAAACTCTCCGCATTGAAAAACGGA
>CAUWCC010000084.1:0-6937 GCA_963556805.1 uncultured Bulleidia sp.
TATGAGTCATTTTCTATTTTTGAGATGCGTTGCATTTAGATTGTAAATTCGGGCTGTAAATAGATATGATAATGAAGATAAAAAGAGGTATATAAATGAGAAATAGAGTTGTAATTTCAGAACAAGGAGAATCGTTTCTTGCCAAAGGACAACCATGGATGTATCGTAGCAATTTGCTGTGTACAGAAGGAGAAGCAGAAGATGGTGAGATCGTAGATATTTACGGCGAAGGCGGAAACTATATTGCTTCCGGCTTTTATTCCGCTATTTCACATATCGTTGTTCGTATTTTGACGAGAAAAGAAAATACAAAGATCGATGATATGTTTTTTAAAGAACGTTTGCAGAAAGCGTGGAATTTCCGTAAAGCAGTGGAAAAGCATAACCTTTCAAACTGCCGCATCATTTTCGGTGATGCCGACGGACTGCCAGGTTTGACGGTAGACCGCTACAATGATGTGTTATCGGTACAGATCGTATGTGCCGGCATGGAACAAAGGAAAGAAGTAATCTACAAATCATTGAATGAGATACTAGCCGCAGATGGGGAAACGATCAACGGTATCTATGAACGTTTTGATACAAAAGCACGTACAAAAGAAGGACTTTCCCTGTATAAAGCACCTTGGGGCGGGCAGTGCAATACACACCAAGTTATTTCCGAGAATGGTCTTAAACTAAATGTAGATATCGAAAACGGACAAAAGACAGGATATTTCCTTGACCAAAAGAGTAACCGTGTTTTGGTGAGAGAACTTGCCGAAGGTATGAAGGTGTGCGACTGTTTTACCCATACAGGTGGATTTGCACTAAACGCAGCATATGGCAGAGCAGCACATGTTACAGCAGTCGACGTGTCCGCATCCGCTTTAGCAGAAGGAAAGGCAAATGCAGAATTGAATAACTTGCAGGATAGGGTGGATTTCGTACAAGCTGATGTATTCGATTACCTAGATGAATTAGAGATAGGCGCCTATGATTTCATCATCCTAGATCCCCCTGCTTTTACAAAGAGCCGTAAGACTGTAGACCATGCCTACCATGGATACCTGACTATTAACGAAAAAGCAATGAATGTATTAAGAAACGGCGGATACTTAGCAACATGCTCATGCAGCAGATATATGGAAACAGAACTTTTTGAACAAATGTTGAAAGAAGCAGCTGCCAACCAACATGTTGTTCTACAACAAATATCCGTTACCCAGCAGAATGCTGATCATCCGATCCTTTGGACAAATGATTCTACATCCTACTTAAAGTTTTTCTTATTCCGTATTTCAGAAGAATTCTAAAGGAGACGATACTATGAGATTTGTAACAGAAAATGAATTAAACAATTTTATATTTGACGATGCAGTGATCCAGAGTATAGAAAAGCAGAATGATCATGTGAATATGATCCTTGATAACGTTCGTATTAAACCTGAAAATAGTATGAATAGAGATATCATCACAAAGCGGACAAATGATCTTCTGATTACGATTCCAAGTACAAAATGGCAATTGATCGAAGAAGGTTATCAACTATTTGATGCTGATCTAAATCCGATCCAAACAATAGAAGACCGTATTGTAAAAGAAGAAGATATTGCACATGATCTTTCCCTTTTTAACGGTTGCTATGTTGATGAAATGCGAAAAGAAGAAGATAGGTATATTTTATGCTTTGTGGTAGAAGATCATACATGGCGTTTGGAAGTAGAAGGAAAGGAAGATAAAGAAGCATGGAACCGCTTCTTTAATATTGAATGATGAAGACTGGATTGGTTCTAGAAGGAGGTGCTATGCGCGGTATGTTCACGGCAGGTGTCATGGATGTACTGATGGAAGAAGGAATCACCTTTGATGGAGTGATCGGTGTATCCGCAGGAGCATGCTTTGGATGTAATTATAAATCCCATCAAATAGGCCGTGTGATTCGATATAGTAAAAGATTTGCTAAAGAGCCTAAATACTGCAGCTTCCGTTCATTGTTGAAAACGGGTGATCTATATGGTGCAGAGTTCTGTTACCATACAGTACCTGAAAAATTAGATCCATTTGACAACAATGCTTTTTTATCAAATCCATCTGCTTTTTATGTCGTATGTACAAATGCAAAGACAGGAGAACCTGTATACCATGAGATCGTAAATGCGGATGCAGAGAGCTTGGAGTGGATACGTGCTTCCGCATCTATGCCTATCGTTTCAAGGCCTGTAGAAATTGCAAAAGAAAAATATCTAGATGGCGGTATTTCGGATTCCATTCCATTATCGTGGTTTCAAAAACAAGGGTATACAAAGAATGTTATTGTACTGACACAGCCGGAAGATTATGTAAAGAAACCGATGGCTATGATGGGACTGATGAAGATCGCATTACGAAAATATCCTAAGATCATTGAGAGGTTGGAAAATAGACACTGTGCCTATAACAAAGAAACAGAACTTGTGAAGGAGTTGGAGAAAAGAGGAGAAGTTTTCGTCATACGACCTAAGGAAAAGCTGCCGATCGGTAAGATCGAACATGATCCATCTAAGATGGAAATCGTGTACCAAATGGGGAGAGATGAGGCGGAAAGACAGCTGGAAGCATTGATAGCATTTAGAAATGTTTGAGAAAAGTACTGCTTTATTAGGAGGCTGTATTATTTTGAGGGGGTCAAGATTATGAAAGTTAAAGATAAAAGCATGTTGCGTATTTGTGTGGGAAACTTTTTTACTCTAAAAACAGATCTCGTTAGACACATAATGCATGAAGATGCAGATATAGGTGTGTTTACGGGGGCTAGGGACAGATGGGGACAATTGGAATTCCATATGATCGGGTATATGAAAGATGACGTCATATATCCTGTCAAACAGCCTAGATTCTTTCATCGCAATGCCCTTTTAGGATGTAAAGGCACAATGCTTAGCCCAAAAGAGGTGCCTGATGAACTGAAAGCTGTATCCGAAAAGATCAAATTCACACATGACATTTCAAAATGCCGTAAATTTGTACGTGCTACGATGAGATTGGATCCATTGCGTGATGAACGTTATACAGATGTCCTTCGTTTGCCGCAGGATAGTGGAGAAGATTTGCTATTCTATCCAATTTCTGTAGGAGGAGCAGATATATTATATGGCTGGATCGTAGAACCATGTCCAATAAAGATCTTTCGTAAAGTAAGGACGGCACGTTTTGAGATGATTGGTTCATACGAAGACATTAGACTATTTGAACTTAGAATCTTAGACTTTTGAATAAGCTGCAGTATTTACAATATAATAAAACAGCGATGTGGTTCATCTTGCAAAGCTGACTCTCATCGCTGTTTTGTTGTATTTTTATAAATCGATCATATATTAATTTTCGTTCATGTATGCAGTAAGTGCATCCTTCATTTTACGGAATGTACTCTCACTCAGATCATGTTCGATCCGACATGCATCATGACGAGCTGTTTCAGGATCGATCCCAATATGAATAAAGAATGAAGTGAAGAATTGATGGCGTTCATAAATATTTTCAGCTATCTTACGACCTTCGTTCAGCAAAGAAATACTGCCATCAGAAGAAACAGTCACAAGACCATTCTCACGTAATTTTTTCATTGCTACACTAACACTCGGTTTCGAAAAGCCAAGTTCTGCAGCGATATCTACAGAACGCACAGTACCATTACGCTTCTGCAAAATCAGTATCGCCTCTAGATAATCTTCCGCAGATTCATATATTTCCATTTCATATCTCCTAATGCTTATATTTTTATTCTAACATGAATATGAAATGCTGACACAGAAAAAGCCTTTAAAATCATATCCTAGACTTTGAAATTCTCGGTATAATAGAGACAACAGGTCATAAGGCCGAACGAAGGCGTTATATATTAACGGAAAATAAAGCGGGTCATCCGCATTCGACAAAGGAGAACGATTGGATCATGTCTTACGGAGATACAAAAATTGTGAATGAACCAGTGACAAAAGAGTTATTGATCACTGCATTGAAAAAACTAGGAGTCAAAGAAGGACAACTTCTCGAAGTCCATGCATCTTTATCTTCTTTTGACTACGTGATCGGTGGTGCAAGGACGGTCGTGGATGCTTTGCTGGAATGTGTTGGTGAAAGTGGCACGATCTTGATGCCGACACAGTGCATTGATAACAGTGAGCCAAGTGTTTGGAAAGCTCCAGCGATCCAGCCCAGCATGTATACAGAAGTTCGTGCTTCTATTCCACCTTATGATCCTAGACAAAATGATATTTTAGGAATGGGAGCAGTGGCAGAGAACTTCCGAAGACGAGAAGGGGTATTGCATACGAGCCACCCAGCTGTTTCTTATGCTGCCTGGGGTAGATATGCAAAGTTGATGTGCAATAGACAATCAATGCATTTTCCGCTGGCAGAAGAAAGCCCGGCGGCTAGAATGTATGAATTGAAGGGGTTTGTATTGCTGTTAGGATGTGATTTTGATAAGGTCACAAGCTTACATTTGGCGGAATATCGAACGGATGACCGCCCCATTTTAATTGAAGGCGCAAGTATGAATGGTGTGTCAGGGCCAGAATGGAAACCGTACCTTGATCTAGAGTTGGACAGCAGTATTTTTATTAAAATTAGGAATGAACTTGTGAAGAAGAATGTGATCCGTGAAGCAGATCTAGGCGGCAGTCATTTGCAATTCTTCCCGATCACATATGCAATTGATGAAGCGGCAAATTACTTGGAACAGAACTCTGTGTACGAATTATACCGATAATCAAAAAGTCCTCTTCTACCATTGTAGTGCCCCCAAAAAGTTGGACAAAACAAATGGGCAACTTTTTTGGGGCATTTCACATATGTTGGTAAAAGAGGATTTTTAAATATGCCAGTCATGCTGAACGAAAGCTTTGGCAATTGCTTCCGCTGTTGCTTCCATTTCAGTGATTTCTACAGCGGTGAAACGTTTTTCGATTGGAGAGTCTAAATCTATCTCCATAACTACTTCCCCATTAACGATAACGGGTACGCATAATTCGGAGCGACTTGCACTATCACATGCAATATGGTCCTGTAATTTTAAAACAGCAGGAATATTTTGCGTTTGTTTTGTTCGATAACAAGCCCCACAGACTCCTTTAGTGAAAGGAATATGAGTACAGGCAGGTCTGCCTTGGAAAGGACCGAGCACTAACTCATTGTTTTTAACGTAGTAGAAGCCCGCCCAGTTGAGGTTTTCGTAAGACATGGCAATGCAGGCGGAAACATTAGCCAAAGCAGCAGTAATATCACTTTCTTCCAGTAATGCTGCAATTTGTTTATTAAGTATTGTTTTCATGTTTTCATTTTAGCTTGTATTTTTCGTGATACAATGGAAATGTGAACAGGGGTGCGTAAAGCTGAGATAAAACCCTTATCACCTGATCTAGTTAAGACTAGCGTAGGGAGTTCGAATGAAAATTTGATTTCCTGCGCCTGCCAATTCATGGGAGGTGTTTTTTTTATGAAGAACAACAAGATCAAAACTATGGCGTATATGGCATTATACGTCGCATTGTATGTCGTATTGAAGTATGTAGGTAATTTGATTCCGTTTTTGGATATGCCTAATGGCGGTTCGATCGAATTGGAACTTATTGCAGTATTTATTGCTTCATACCACTTAGGGTGGTTCAGGGGATTACTGATCGGTCTTCTTTCTTGGGTCATTACGATCGTTATGGGATTTGAAATGTGGTTTGTTTCTCCGATGCAGGTTATTTTGGATTATGCGGGTCCGTTAGCAGTATGCGGCATGGCTTCTTTACTGTGGCCGTTTAAGGAAGTTAAAAAGCCAGTGGCAGCTGTATTATCTGCAACTATTGCATTAGGTGCTTACTTTGGTATCGTCAACAGTTGGGGATCTTCTATTATGACGATCGTATTGGCGCTGGCTGTTGCGGTTGGTTCTGGTGCATTTACATTTTGGTTTGTTATCAAAAAGAAGAAGTTCGGTATTGTTATCGCTATGCTTTTGAAGTATGCGATGACGGTTCTTTCTGGCGTATTCTTCTGGTTCCCAGAAACAGCAACAGCAGGTTCAGCTGCCGCATGGACATTCTCTATCGGCTATAACCTGTGGTATAACCTTGTGACTATGATCGTTTGTGTGATCGTTGTACCGCTCTTGATCGATCGTCTTGAGAAAGCAAATATCAAATTTGTTGCTTAAAACAAAATGCATAGTTAGAGCCTCACGGATTGATGTGGAAGAGACGTGGGGTTTTTCTTTTTATGAAAAATAAGTAAAATAAATAAGCATTAGTAGGAGAAGACATGATTCCAAAAAAAGGTTCGCAGGTATATATACAGAGTTTCAAACATGATGGAACATTGCATCGAACTTGGTGCAAAGCATTTGTTCTTGAAGCAGATGAAAAACACATTGTTGCAGTGACAAATAGAGCGTGGGTCATTGAGGCTGATGGCCGCAGATGGCTGACACGCGAGCCAGCAATTTGCTTTTTTTATGATGATAAATGGTGGAACATCATTTCCATGATAAGACATTCCGGTGTGTATTATTATTGCAATCTAGCATCACCTAGTATTTGTGATGAAGAAGCTGTGAAGAATATCGATTATGATCTAGATGTAAAACTATATCCAGATGGTGGTTATCAGATCTTAGATGAAGATGAGTATGCGGAGCATGCAAAGCAAATGCATTACCCCAAAGAAATACAGGATATAGTGGAATATCAAACGTCTGAGTTGATCCATGCGATGGAGCGTGGGGATGATCCTTTTAATCAAGAATGTATCGACCATTATTATCGTTTATATCGTCATATGATGAATGAGAGAGAAATTTAGCTGTTGAATCAAGACAGCTTTTTTAGATGTAATAACATTTATAAACTGAGATGAAATATAACTTGCGCAACTTTTTTTGACAAAAAGTAAAAAAACAGTTGACGAAAAGTAAAATGCTTGGTATGCT
>CAUWCC010000085.1:0-5089 GCA_963556805.1 uncultured Bulleidia sp.
TTATGAGTCATTTTCTATTTTTGAGATGCGTTGCATTTAGATTGTAAATTCGGGGGAAAAAAGAGGTTTCGAAACTCAACAGCAAAGAGTTGATCAAATTTAGGAGAAAGCATATTTCGTTTGTGTTTCAGAACTTTGCTTTGATCAACGATTATTCTGTGGAAGAGAATATATTACTCCCGCTAGGATATAAGTTTGGAAATAAAACAAAGGAGAAAAAACAGGAAGTAGATATCTTGTTGGAACGATTGGACATACCATATGTGAAGAAGCGCAAGATTGAGAATTTATCCGGTGGTGAAAAGCAGCGTATTGCGATTGCTAGAGCATTAATAAGTGATACATCATGTATTCTTGCAAATGAGCCTACAGGGGCATTGGATGAGCAGACAGGTATGCTGATCATGAAGCTTTTTCAGGAATTGAGGGAAGAGGGTAAAACGATCATTATTGTGACTCACGATGCCGATGTTGCACAAATGTGTGATAGAACAATCAGGATCTGAAGAGACTGGCGACAGTCTCTTTTTGCATGCCAAAGCAGATAGCAGTAGGATATACAAGATGGGGTGAAATATATGAAATATAAACTCGCAATATTTGATATGGATGGCACGGTGTTGTTTACTTTGCAGGATCTTAGAGACACGATGAACGCTGCATTAGAGATGCATCATATGCCAGTAAGAACTACTGAAGAAGTAAAAGCATTTGTAGGAAATGGAATCCATAAATTAGTAGAAAGAGCAGTTCCTGCTGGTACAAGTGAAACTGAAATAGAAGAAGTATTCAAAGACTTCAATGAATACTATAAAGACCACTGCAATGACCATACATGCCCATATGACGGTATCCTTATACTGCTGGAACATTTGAAAAAAGCAGGTATACGATGTGCAGTGTTATCCAACAAAGCAGATTATGCTGTACAGCAGTTGGATGAGAAATACTTTCAAGGTTTGATCGATCTTGGGGTTGGTGAAAAAGCTGGGATAAGAAGAAAACCAGCACCGGATATGGTAGAGAACGTATTGGAACAGTTAGGTGTAAAGAAAGAAGAAGCTGTTTATATTGGGGATAGTGAAGTAGATGTTATGACGGGGAAGAATGCTGGTATGGATGTGATCTCTGTATTGTGGGGGTATCGTACGAGAGAACAATTGATCGAAGCAGGTGCTGTAGTTTTAGTAAAAGATACAGAAGAGTTAGAAAGTGTATTGCTGAAGTGATACACATATCTTAGTGGGAGATGAATTTGATCCAGTGGATGGAGTGTCAGCAGTAGATGATGTATATGGCGATATTACAAAATATGTTGTGACTGATGGAGTTATAGATACAACAAAAGCTGGGACACATACGATCACATATACTGCTGTAGATCGCACTGGCAATAAAACTAAGTACCGACAGATATAGAAGATAATCAGGATCCTAAACCTGAAGTACAGGATAATAAACCGTATACAGGTGACGTAAGAGATGTACGTATGTACATGTCGAGTCTAGCTATTGCATATGCTCTTCTCTTAGTAGTAAAAAACACTAAATAAGTAAAACATCGGATCATTCCGGTGTTTTCTTATACTTGCGCCATATACCCCATATGGGTATATTAAACACGGAGGATAAACATATGGAAAACTGTTATGAACGTAAAGTACATAGAACAGAAGAAGATAAGAAAAAGATGTTGAATCGACTGAAGAAAGCCGAAGGGCAGATCAGAGGGATAGAGAAAATGGTAGAAATGGATGCGTATTGTCCGGATATTATGACCCAAGTTGCAGCAGTACAAGCAGCCTTGGATGGGTTTAACAAAGTACTCCTAACAGCTCATATCAAGGGTTGCGTAGTACAGGATATCCTAGCTGGAAAAGAAGAGGCACCAGAGGAGCTGGCAGAGCTTGTAAGGAGATTGATGTAATGAGATACAAAGTAGAAGGAATGAGTTGTGCTGCGTGTCAAGCTAGAGTGGAAGATGCTGTAGAGCATGTGCCAGGTGTGACAAACTGTACGGTATCCTTGTTGACAAACAGTATGGTCGTCAATGATGAAGCGGATGAACAGAAAGTGATCAATGCCGTAAAACAAGCAGGTTATCAAGCATATCCAGAAATGCAGATCCATGTAGAAGATCTGCAAGATCAAGAAACACCACGGTTACAGAAAAGACTGCTATCCTCATTATTACTACTGGCGGGTCTTATGTATCTAACAATGGGACATATGGCAGGACTGCCAGTGCCGCTGCATCATGGTATCTATCAAGCTGTGTTATGTACATGTGTATTAGTTATTAATAGAAAGTTTTTTGTCAATGGTATCAAAGCTGTAAAACAAGGTAGTCCCAACATGGATACCTTAGTAGCAATGGGGTCTTTTGTGTCATATATATGGTCGTGGTATGTCTTACTGAGTCATTCTGCTTATGATCTTTATTTTGAAAGTGCAGCGATGATTCCAACCTTTGTAACGATCGGAAAGATGTTAGAGGCTCGTTCTAAAGCTAAGACAGCATCTGCATTGCAGGCATTGCTGCAAATACGACCACAGACAGCAATTATTGTAAAAGATGGAGAAGAGAAAGAAGTACCGATCGAACAATTGGCGGTGGGAGATATCTTTCTTGTAAGACCAGGTACCTCTACCCCGGCAGATGGCATGGTGGTGGATGGAGTGGCAGCACTGGATGAATCAGCTTTAACAGGAGAATCTATTCCTGTTGATAAAGCATATGGGAATCATGTGTATGCAGCTTCGGTCAATACATCTGGGGTATTGTATGTTAGAGCGGAAAAGGTAGGGGAAGACACGACCTTATCACAGATCATACGTATGGTATACGATGCCAATATGACGAAAGCACCTATTGAAAGAATAGCAGATCGTGCTGCCAGGGTCTTTGTGCCAGCGGTATTACTATTGGCTGGTATAACATTTCTTGCTTGGCTTATGGCGGCAGGGGATGTTTCTATTGCTATCCCTAGAGCTGTCTCTGTATTAGTCATATCTTGCCCGTGTGCATTAGGATTAGCTGTTCCTACTGCTATTATGGCAGGAACAGGGAAGGGTGCTTCTCATGGTATCTTATTCAAAGATGGTAGAGCCTTAGAAACAGCAGGACAAACAAAGATCTTAGTATTAGATAAAACAGGAACCATTACGACTGGAACACCACATGTAACTAAGATCGTGGCATTTGGCATGACAGAAGAAGTGTTATTGCAAAAAGCATATGCCTTAGAACGTTGTTCTGAACATCCGTTGGCCAAAGCTATTGTAGAAGAAGCGGAAAAGAGAAAGATCACTGTAATGGATGTGGTGGACTTCAAGGTGGAAGCAGGGTCTGGAGTTGGCGCTGTATGCCAAGGTCATGTATTACATGCTGGTAATGTGCGTTATGTTCGTCAGTTTGCAGAAATATTGGATCCTGTACGCCAAGTGGCAGATGATCTAGAGAAGCAAGGTATGACAACAGTGTGGTTTGCGGAAGATACACATGTGATCGGTATTGTTGGTATCATGGATACAGTACGACCAGATGCAGCACAAGCGATCCAAACACTGCATCACTTAGGAATTGCGACTGTTATGTGTACAGGGGATAGGCAAGGGCCGGCACAGGCTATCGCAAAGCAGGCTGGTATCGATCATGTGATTGCTGGAGTCTTGCCACAAGGGAAAGCACAAGTGATCCAAGATCTAAAGCAACAGGGCATGACGATGATGGCCGGAGATGGTATTAATGATGCACCAGCTTTAGCAGCAGCTGATCTTGGTATGGCTATTGGGGGTGGTACAGAAATTGCAAGAGAAAGTGCAGATATCATACTGATGAACGATACACTAATGGATGCAGCAAGAGCGATTTACCTTTCCCGTGTTGTTGTACGTAATATACATGAGAATTTATTCTGGGCATTTATGTATAACATCATCTGCATACCACTTGCGGCGGGTCTTTTTGGTTGGGATATGAATCCTATGATAGCAGCGGCTGCAATGTCGTTATCTAGTGTAACGGTATGTTTGAATGCGTTGCGTCTGAACAAGGTAGACACAAAAAACGTAAAATATGACAAAAAACGTACGATGTTGGTGTTAGATGATGCATTTTTGCCAGAACGATATACAATAGAAGTTGATGAGACAACGGAGGGTAAGAACATGCAAATCATAATGGACGTGACAGGTATGATGTGTCCGCATTGCGAAGCACGTGTAGAAAAAGCACTGAAAACAGTGCCAGGTGTGAGTGGTTGCAAAGCATCACATGAAGAAAACAAAGTAACACTAACACTTACACAAGATGTTGAGGATGACGTTTTGCGTAAAGTTATAGAGAATGAGGGGTACACAGTAAATAGTATCAAACGATAAATAACATGAGGGGGTAACAATGCGTTTGAATTTGGAGACGGGCTATGCATTGCAAAGCTTGATTTATCTGGCGGAACAGCACGGATATGTGGCATCAGGGGAATTGATGTCAGTTGTGGGATTTGGTTCTCATGAACATGCACAGAAGATTCTAAGAAAGCTTAGAAATGGCGACATGATATCTGTAAAAAGAGGTGTTGCCGGTGGCTATATTCTGAAGAAAGATCCAAATGAGATCAAGTTGTGGGATGTTCTCAATGTGATGGAAGATTCGATGTGCATGCAGAGGTGTTTGCAAGAAAATGGTGAATGTGCAAGAGGAATAAAAGCAACTTGTCGTTTACGTAAGTTCTTTCTAAAAGCACAAGATGAAATGGAAGATAGATTCACCCATACAACACTCCAAGATATTTTAAATGGGGAATTCTGAAAAAGGGACTTGCACGTCCCTTTTTTTATATGACAATACTGTAAAAAAATAAAAGATCGTATTTCTACGATCTTTGATGGTGACTCCCGAGGGACTCGAACCCTCGACCCACTGATTAAGAGTCAGTTGCTCTACCAACTGAGCTAGGGAGTCATTTCTGTTTGCTTAGTTATAATACCACTAATTACATGAAAAGCAATAAAAAAATATAAAAAAGTTTAAAAGACTGAAGTGAAAAGTTAATTTCCACTTTGAAGGCGGCGAAGTAGAAATTAG
>CAUWCC010000086.1:0-4913 GCA_963556805.1 uncultured Bulleidia sp.
CTAAAGAATTATCACATATTTGGGTGCTGATCTAACGAAACATAACAACTAGGACTACTCTTAGTCACTTAAGCCTTTTTTTTGAAAGAAAAACAGTTCCGGTGAGGGAACTGTTATGTCATCATTCAGCGATATATACACGCTTCATCACGACGGGTCTTGTTGGACGATCGTTAAAGCCTGTTCTAACGTTGGCAATCTCATCAACTGTGTCCATGCCTTCTACAACATGACCAAATGCAGCATACTGACCATTTAAGTAGTCCGCATCCGCATGCATGATGAAGAACTGGCTGGATGCAGAGTTAGGATCCATGGCACGAGCCATGGAGATAACACCACGCTTATGCTGGATCGGGTTATCAAAACCATTGGACTTGAACTCACCTTTGATGTTCTCTTTGGAACCACCAGTTCCATTGCCGAGTGGATCACCACCCTGAATCATGAAACCAGGGATGATGCGATGGAATGTAAGACCGTCATAGAAGCCTTCTTTGACGAGCTTTAAGAAATTTGCTGCTGTGATGGGAGCGGCCTTTTCATCGATCTCAAGCTTGATCTCATGACCGTTGTCCATTTCAATAATAACCATATGAACCTCCTTGCATAGAAAATAGTACGTGTTTACGATACTATAATTATAGTTTGAAGAAAAGAGGAACGTCATTATGAGGAAAGCAGGTATCCTGATGCCCCTAGCATCTCTTCCTTCACGAACAGGATGTGGTGATTTTGGACCTCAGGCTTATCATTTTGCAAAGTGTATCCAAGAAGCAGGATTGTCTATATGGCAGATCCTTCCTTTGAATCCATTAGGGTTTGGAAATTCTCCTTATCAGCCCTATTCATCCTATGCCATGGATGATCTTTACATTTCATTAGAGCTTTTGGAACAAGATGGTTTGATCCAGCATGTCCCACAGTTTCATAAACATGATCATGCGATCTTGTATGAAGATGTCAGAAAATTTAGAGAACCGTATTTAAGAGAAGCGTATGATGCTTTTGTAAAAGATGAGACATATGAGAACTTTGTATGTACACCATGGGTACAAACATATGCTGTCTTTACAGCATTGAAGAAAAAGAATCACTGTATGACTTGGACTGAATGGAATCAGGAAGATAAACAGGCATGTGAGCGTATAGAGGAATATATACAAGAAGATGCTGTTCAGTATGAGATCTTTAAGCAGTATATCTTGTGTAAGCAGTGGAAGGCATTGAAGGCATATGTTAATCAATTGGGGATTGAGATCATGGGGGATCTGCCGTTCTATATAGGATTAGACTCTGCTGATGTTTGGGGAAATCGTGCGGATTTCTTACTGGATGAAGATGGCAGACCGCAGTTTATTGCAGGAGTACCGCCGGATTATTTCTCTAAAACAGGACAAAGATGGGGAAATCCAATCTATAACTGGGAACATATGCAGGAAACAGGATTTCGATTTTGGAAAGAACGTTTAGCATACTGTGGTTCTTTGATGGATATCGTACGTGTAGACCATTTCCGTGCTTTTGATACCTATTGGAAGATTCCAGCAAGTTGTCCGACAGCTGTGGAAGGGGAATGGGTAGAAGCACCTGGTTATGCTTTATTTGATTCTTTATTTGCTGAATATCCAGATCTCAAGATCGTTGCGGAAGATCTGGGTGATCTAAGAGCTGAGGTATTGGCTTTGCGGGATCATTATGATTTTAGAGGTATGCGTGTGATCCAGTTCTCTTTCAATGAACAAGATATGCATAATGATAAAGAACATTTGCTTGTATACACAGGTACCCATGATAACGATACAACTTTTGCATGGTATAAGAGTCAGTGTACAAGGGAAAGAAGAAGAATGCGGAAGTGTTTGAAGGATCTTGGTTTTCATACCCATTCCTTTGTGGATGATACGATTGATTATGCTTTATCGTGCAAAGCAGACATGGTCATTATTCCAATGTATGATTGGCTGCATTTGTCTAGAAGCGGAAGATTGAATACACCTGGTACAGTTGGTTATCCAAATTGGGTATGGAGACTAGACGATTTAAGTGTGTTTGCAAAGAAAACGGGACAGATCAAGGAGAGACTTTTAAGAAGTAGAAGGTGTGAATGATCTATGTAGTGTCATGCTATAATAAAACGGATTGAGAGGATCATGGTCTATGGATATGATTATTAATGTTTTGAAGTCCATTGTTTTTGGAATTGTACAGGGAATCACAGAGTGGCTTCCGATCAGTTCTACAGGACATTTGATCATTTTGCAAAAGTTTATGCCGTTGGATGTGTTTGGTGGAGATATGGTCGCAAATACAGCTTTCTGGGATATGTACAAAGTGGTTATTCAGTTTGGTAGTATTATTGCAGTTCTGCTTTTGTATTGGCATTTGTTATGGCCTTTTAGTAAGAATAACTCACCTAAGAAGAAAAGTAGTATCTTGCGTTTGTGGATCAAGATCATCGTGGCAAGTGTACCAGCTGCGATCGCTGGTTTTATCTTGGATGATTGGATCGATGCTAAGATGAACTTCCCATGGGTAGTAGCTATTTTCCTTATCGTATATGGTGTTATCTTTATCTGGATCGAGAGAAGACCGCATAAATATACAACGACAGATGTAAAGAAGATTACATATAAGAAGGCATTCCAGGCTGGTTTGTTCCAGTGCTTAGCATTATTGCCAGGTACATCACGTTCTGGTAGTACGATCATTGGTGAAATTTTACTTGGTTTTGATCGTCCTACAGCAGCAGAGTTCTCCTTCTTTATGGCGATTCCAGTTATGTTTGGGGCAAGCCTTTTGAAGATCATCAAGATGTTCTTGAAGGGGGTAGCTTTGAATATGACAGGTACTATCGTATTGCTTGTTGGTACATTAGTATCTTTCTTGGTATCTGTACTTGTTATTAAGTATTTGATGTCATATATCCGGAAACATGATTTCCAAGCTTTTGGTAAGTACCGTATTGTTTTGGGTGTTGTGATCTTGGCTCTTACATTTGCAAAAGTGCTCTGATTTCAGCCTTTCCAAAAACTGTTGTCTAATATATTATTATTGTGTTTATAAGCGGACGTTTGTCCGCTTTCTGTTAGAAAAGGAGAATGAACTATGTCTGAAAAAATCATAGTCCTGGATTTCGGTGGACAGTATAAGCAGCTGATTGCAAGAAGAGTTCGTGAGGAACATGTTTATTGTGAGATCCTGCCGTATACAACACCGATTGAAAAGCTCAAGGAGATCGCTCCTAAGGGCATTATCCTGACGGGCGGACCGGACAGTGTATATCTGGAAGATTCATTGACGTATGATCCGGCGTTGTTCTCACTTGGCATTCCTGTTATGGGTATTTGCTATGGTGCACAGCTCATGGCTTACTTATTGAAGGGTGATGTAAAGACAGCACCTGTATCTGAGTATGGTCATACACATGTTACAGTGGATGGAAATACGGAATTGTTGAAGGATTGGGATGTTGAGACAACTGCTTGGATGTCTCATACAGACTATATTGCGGCTGTGCCGGAAGGTTTCCACATCACAGCACATACACCTGTATGTCCTGTTGCTGGTATGGAGAATAGTGAGAAGAAGTTGTATGCTGTTCAGTTCCATCCAGAAGTTGTACATACACCAGAGGGTAAGAAGTTGTTCCACAATTTTGTTTATGATATTTGCGGATGTGAAGGTACATGGAAGATGGATTCTTTCGTGGATACACAGATCAAGGAATTGCGTGAGAAGATCGGTGATGGCAAGGTGCTGTGTGCTTTGTCTGGTGGTGTAGATTCTTCTGTTTGTGCAGTTTTGTTGTCCAAGGCTGTTGGTAAGCAGTTGACTTGTGTCTTCGTGGATCATGGTTTACTCCGTAAGGATGAGGGTGATGAAGTTGAGGCAGTATTTGGTCCAAATGGTCCATATGAGTTGAACTTCATACGTGTGAATGCACAGGATTACTTCTATGAGAAGTTGGCTGGTGTATCTGATCCAGAAGAAAAGAGAAAGATCATTGGTGCGGAATTCATTAATGTATTTGAGAAGGAAGCAAAGAAGATCGGTAAGGTAGATTTCTTGGCACAGGGTACAATTTATCCTGATGTCGTTGAGTCTGGTATCGGTAAGGGTGCTGTGATCAAGTCTCATCATAATGTAGGTGGTCTGCCGGATCATGTTGATTTCAAGGAGATCGTTGAGCCATTGAGACCATTGTTCAAAGATGAAGTTCGTGAAGTAGGTCTGGAACTGGGTATTCCTCATGAGCTTGTCTTCAGACAGCCGTTCCCAGGTCCGGGGCTTGGTATCCGTATCGTTGGTGAAGTGACTGCTGAAAAGGTCAAGATCGTTCAGGATGCAGATGCAATCTATCGTGAAGAGTTGACAAAGGCTGGTATCGATATGGGTAAGGGGCAGTTCTTTGCAGCATTGTCTAACATGAGAAGTGTTGGTGTTATGGGTGACCATAGAACATATGACTATGCTGTTGTATTGAGAGCTGTTCTTACATCTGATTTCATGACAGCTGAGGCTGCAGAGATTCCTTGGAATGTATTGCAAATTTGCATGAACCGTATCATCAATGAGGTAAGGGGTGTTAATAGAGTTCTCTATGACCTTACAAGTAAGCCTCCGGGAACAATTGAGTTCGAATAATTCAATAAACATCAAAAGTCCTTTATTCAAGGGCTTTTTTTAATGTCTCAAGTGGCGCTGAAAACATTTTGAAAACGTATTTTGTATTTGGGGTCTTAACTAAAGGCTTTCAGAGGGGGCCAAAATCGCGCTTTTTAGCAAAAAACAGATAAAATTGGCCGATTTTTGACAAGAATCAGGTTATTTTTTAGATGAAATCACTGAAATTTGGCTAAGCGGTTTGGAGGTGCTTAGAGGTTGTGCAAAAGCATTAAAAAAGCCTTTAA
>CAUWCC010000087.1:0-3751 GCA_963556805.1 uncultured Bulleidia sp.
GTGCTGATCTAACGAAACATAACCACTAGGACCACTCTTAGTCAATTAAGCCAAAGAATTTTATTCGCAATGATCCTTTTGTTCTTCCATTGCCGCAAGGTTGTACAGTCGTGGTAGTAGATGCAGATGGTAAAATGCATAGTGCTGTTTTGATGCAGTTATTTTTGACCCATAGACCAGAGGATCTCAGTATTGTTGTGATCACAGATGAAAAACCTCCTTTTTCACTATACAAAGCACCCCATATCGTGCATGTATGTACACGTAAGGAATATGCAGCACATCATGAAGAAGCAGATATCATATTGTGTTTTCAGGAAGAAGCATTACAAGTCGCAGAAATGGATGCACGGGTCTTATTGCTTACAAACCATACATATTGCGGTCGAAGAGCGGATGTTATTTGTTCTCATGAAGAGGAAAGGGGGATCGCTTTACTACGAAAGGAACATAAAAGAGTTACGTTTGTACCAGACACAGCAGAGTGGGCAGATTTAGAAATGGCATTATCACTACTGGCAGTTGGAAATTGTTATCCATATCAAGAACAAAGCATCTCTTTTCTTGCCATGCATAATGGTCGTTCTGTGCAGGATCTTTACGTAAAAGAAAGATGGCAGAGGGCACAGGAAGAAGTATCTATAGCAGGGGTATGCGGCATGGATGCGTATCAAAGACCGATTATGATCGATCTGCATGAATCGGTAGATGGCCCTCATGGTTTAATATGTGGTATGACAGGGAGCGGTAAAAGTGAGTTTCTACTTACTTTTCTGCTTAGTCTTTCTATTGCACATAGTCCTAAAGACCTTTCTATTATCTTATGTGATTTTAAGGGAGGCGGACTTGTTCATGCTTTTACATACCATAACCGTAAACTGCCGCACTTAGCAGGTACGTTAACTAATCTTGATGGATATGCGTTAGAACGTGCTTTGTATGCTTTATCTGTAACTTGTAGAAAGCGTGAAAATTGTTTTCGTAAAATGCATCAAAAGACAGGGAAAAATATCAAAGACATCGATGCTTATCGTCAAGCATGGAGACCATCTTTTGATCTGCCGTATTTAGGACATCTTTTGATCGTAGCAGATGAGTTTGCAGAAATGAAGAAAGAACAACCTGCTTTTATGCAGGATCTGATCACGATAGCTAGAGTAGGAAGAAGTTTAGGTATTCATTTATTACTTTCTACCCAAAGTCCAACTGGTGTAGTAGATGATCAGATCAAGGTCAATACAAGCTTTCATATATGTATGAAAGTCAAAGATGCTGCGGAGGCAAGGGAAGTGGTTGGAGAAAGCGGGCCCGAAAAAATAAATCAACCAGGTCTGTTCTACCTAAGAACAGACAATATTCTGATCCAAGGAAAGGCACCGTATTGTAATGCACCATACCGTACTTCCGGCACTCCGATTAGATGTTATGACAGTGTTGGGGAACTTCTTTACACAGCTGAGATGGAGGATGGTACAAGAACGCAAAGAGAAAAAATCTTAGCTGTTTTAATAGAAGCGGCAGATGAATTGAATGAAAGGGCATTGCCATTATGGCAGCCCTTATGTGATCGTGTCAGTTGGAAAACTGTTTACCGTTATGGCGGATGCGGATTACTGGATGATTACCAGAAACAACGTTGGCTGCCATTTACACGGAAACAGACGATGGTCGTATACAGCAGTACGCTGAAAGAAAAAAAACATTTTTTTGATGCAATACAATATGACATAGTTATGCAGGAACCAGAAGAAGATGAATTGTACTATCTAAGTCCTGAAGATGAGTGTACATTTGAAGAAACAAGCATGTTTGCAGGCTTTCTCATGCCTAAAGAAGTAGAACGCCTGCAAAGGCTGGACAACCGGATTCGTGAAAAGCATCTAGGAACGATGCACTTGATCATAGATGACCCAGCTTCTTTTATAGAAGAGAATGCGCAGTTTAGTACTATGTTGTATAAGTGGCTTAGAAATGCAGAAAGATATCATATTCAAATCATTTTAGCTGTACGCACAAGTCATGACCTAAAATACCGTGATATGGCGTTAATGAAGGCAAAGATCGTTCTAAATGCGGAAGATCCAGCCGAAGCAAGTGCATTTTTAGAGCAACGGATCACACATCCTTTGCAAGGTGCATATTGCGGCTGGATACAAATGAACGGTGCTATTGTTAAGTTGTTCTATCCCTCTGTAAAGAGAGAGCAGATCTTACAGTTTGTAGGTAAAGAAAAAAAATTTACATTGTGGAAGATGCCTGATTATGTATATGCAGAACAATGTGATAAACCTGGATTACCTGTTGGCATTAATGAAAAGACAGGAGAATGGATCACACTTATGGATGAACCGATCACAGTGACTGCTTGGTCAGAACGTGTGCTTTCCGCATTTTGTTATCAAAAGCAGAAGAAAGGATTAGATTTAGTTTCTTGTATGGATTGGCAATCATTTACAAAAGAAAAAAAACAAGAAAAAGTATTGTATCTAGGTCCGATCCCAATGGGTATTCTGCCGCTGGGATTGGGGATTACAAAAGATCTTGAAGCAGGCCATGGCTTGTTGTACAAGCATGGTGAATTTACAAAGGTGAGGTTATGTGATGGGTGAAAAGATTCGTATTTATTTGTATTTTCCTGTTGTGCACAGATGGTTTACGTGTGATCTTCTCAACCACTTTTCGTTTCATGAACTATTTCGTATCCTTTCCCCATTTTTTGAAAAGGAGATGAAGGGAATGTATTATCTTCATGAAGACATGATGGTTATGGAATATACGCAGGATCTGCCATGCGATAAAGATGTTTCGTTATTAGCGGCAGGTGTGCGCACAGGTATGTCATTTGTTATTTATTAAAACGGTAACGGAAAGTGCATTTACGGCAGAAGGACTCAGTTAATTTATGGTTTCTAAGACCTTCTGTCATTTTTATATAACGCTCATTTTGCAGTATCTCTTCCATACTGGCAATATGCAGATCACCAAATGGGATATGTGCATCATGGTCTAAACAACAAGGAACTACTGTTCCATCTGAAAGGATGGCCAGCTGGTGCAGTGCACCATGACATGTTCCTCGTGCTTGTCCTTCACAAGAAGTATCATCCGGCCATTCAAATACATTATCAAAATCAACATAAACATGATTCATGATACGGTAATTTTTGCCTCTGCCGGTAGGTACCATCTCATAGCGTTCATTTATATAATGAAGACATTGTTTCGTTGCTGCATCTGCTAACTGATCGCTGCGCCAGAAACGTATCTCACAATAGGGACGTTCTTGCTGAGATGCTCTTTTCGTAAATGCTAGTATCTCTGCGATGCGTTCTATAGGATCGCCATTCTGGAATTCGATACTTTGCAATGAAAATGATATTTTACGCAAGGAAGGGTGTTGTAGAAGCTGATTAGCATATTTATGCAGGAATGTACCGTTTGTTACTAGTTGCACCTGCATTTTTTCTGTATCGCAGATTCTCATGATCTCTTCAAATTGCGGATGCAACATTGGTTCCCCTTTAACATGAAGGTATACATATTGCGTATATGGTTTTACTTCTAATAAGCAGTGATGAAAGAAAGAAGGGGTCATAGACAATGGTTCACGATGGTGGGGTGCACAGAAGGCACATTGCAAGTTGCAGATGTTTGTGATCTCTAAATATACTCGTTTTAACATAGTTTTGAATCTCCTAGGTAGTGTCAAGAATTTTGTGTAAATAGTATATCCTTAGTAAGGGTGACTTAA
>CAUWCC010000088.1:0-3555 GCA_963556805.1 uncultured Bulleidia sp.
GTAATGATTGTTTATTGATTCAAACCAGCCTTCATGTGCAAGTGACGAGTTTTTATGAAAAAAATCTTGGTTTCCCAAGATTTCTAATCATACATCCTGTTTTGTATGCTGTGCCAATACGCCATAGAATACTGGGTTTCTATGTTGTATGTATGGGGTCTCTGGTCCTGCTTTACTAAGATCTAGATCCACCTTCATCAGCTCTTCTTCCTTTCCAGCTCTAGCAATGACACTACCATCTGGTCCAACGACCAAAGAACTGCCACAGAATTGCAATCTACCTTCCTTACCACAACGATTACACAAAGCAATAAACACATGATTCTGCTTTGCTTGTACCCTTAACTCCCATTCCAGCATTTCTGCATCATCATGATCTGTCACTGCAGATGGAACAATCACTAACTGTGCGCCTCGTAAAGCACAACATCTCACACTTTCCGGAAAATGAATATCATTCCCAATCACAATACCAACCTTGGCATTACCTGCATCATGGACAATAAAACCAGAATTAGCTGGTCTGTAATACTCTTCATCATGACTATACTTCCTGTCATACAACTGCACCATACCCGAAACACCATGACTTGCTCCATTCTTATCAAACCACAACGAAGCACAATACTGCTTGCCATGATCATCCAAATATACATTTGGTGAAATACACATATGATGCTTCTGTGCTTGATATGCGATTCCTCTCAACCTAGCATCAGATTCTCTACTTAAAGCTACTGACACATCCAAACCTGACATCATAGGGAAATACGGTGACAACTGCAGTTGTGGAAAGAACAACAAATCAGCATTCTGTGCTTTCTCAATATACTGCAAAGTCTTCTTATAATTCTCATTCATATTATTCAACATAGAAACCTGTGCCATCGCCACTCTCATACCAAAACCTCACATATTTTCTAAAAACTATTTTATAACAACGATAATATCATCGTATACTTTCCTACAGAAAAGAGGTATCTATGACAAGATCAATGACCAAAGGTTCCCCATGGAAGCTTATCCTAGCCTTCAGCCTACCATTGCTGCTAGGCAATCTATTCCAACAGTTCTACAACATAGCTGATGCAGCTATCGTCGGCAGAACACTAGGTTCAGAAGCATTAGCAGCAGTTGGTTCTACATCCAGCATACAATTCCTAGTATTAGGTTTCTGTACTGGTGTAACACAAGGGTTTGCTATTCCAATTGCACAACGATTTGGCGCAGATGATCATGACACGATGCGTAAATATGTTTTCGGAAGTTATGTTCTAACCGCTGTTTGTGCTATCGTGATCACTACATTAACTGTTTTACTATGTCCAACGATCTTGCATATCCTGCAGGTACATCCGGATATCTATCACAATGCATATATATACATTGTGATCATCTTTGCTGGGATTCCGTTTACATTATTGTACAACTTATTATCTGCTATTATGAGAGCAATTGGTGATGCAAAGACGCCATTCTTATTTCTTGCTTTCTCTGCTTGTCTTAATATCGTATTAGATCTTGTCTGTATCTGTAATTTACATTTGGGTGTAGCAGGTGCTGCTATTGCTACGATAACAGCACAGGCTGTAAGTGGTATTCTATGCATGTTCTACATGCACAGAAAGGTAACAGCAGTGCAGATACATAAAGAAGATAGAGTCATGACAGCAGGATTGTATCCAACCCTGCTTGTCATGGGACTGCCGATGGGATTACAGTTTTCTATTACAGCAATTGGTTCCATGGTCATGCAGTCAGGCAACAATTCTTTAGGAACTACCTATGTATCTGGTTTTACAAGCGGTATGCGTATCAACTTGTTAATGATGTGTCCATTTGATGCATTAGGTGCGGGTGTATCTACCTTCCTTGCTCAAAACTATGGAAGTCTTGCCTATGATCGTATCAAACAAGGCTTTCGCAGCGGTATTCTCATGGCATTAGGATATGGCATTACAGCATGTATCATCTTAACTACATGTGGATATGCTATGTCTTCTCTCTTCTTATCCGGAAATGCTGTCACTGTTCTCAATGCCAGTTCTCTCTATCTATTCCGCATTGGTCTTTTCTACCCTATATTAGGTATCCTTGTGATCACACGTATGTCTATTCAAGGTCTAGGATATTCCAGCAAAGCAATGTTTGGCGGCGTGGTAGAAATGATCGCCCGTACCTTAGTCACCCTATATCTTGTTCCTATCTTTCATTACGATGCTATTACATGGGCAGACCAAACAGCATGGGTCGCTGCAGTTTCTTACTTTATTCCAACTTATATCCACTGTCTTCATATTGTGAAATACAAAATCCAGCAAGAACAACTCTTCACAAAAGCATAAGAAAAGCCGGAACCCCGGCTTTTTCTATATTTTTAGAAATCTGCTTCATCTGGATCAATGTTAGCAGGACCATAATTCTTCATGCCGTCCATATACCTTACATCATCCAACTCTAGATTAAACTTATATGCATTAAAGTTCTGTTTCAACACCTCTGCATCATCTCCATATACAAGAGCAATACATCCTTTATCAAACAAATACCGGATGCAGATCTCTTCCGGACTTACGTGATACTTCTTCGCAAAGATACCAACTTCACGAGAACGCAATACCTTTCCATAATCCACAGGCATATATCCAACTGTTAAAATCTTATGTTCCTGTGCACAAGTCAAATTATCAGTAAAAGGAAAACCAGGATAGATCCTAGCTTCATTCACCATCGGTGCGATCTCAGAATGTTCCAAAAGATATTCAATATGTCTTGCTTCATAGTTGGCAACACCAATTGCTCTTGCAGATCCATTTTTATATGCATCTTCTACTCCTCTCCACGTTTCTACACTTGATGTTTCATATGAATCTCTAAACTTCTTAGGATTCGGCCAATCTACCAACAAAAGATCTGCATAATCTGTCTTTAAACGACTTAAACTATTACGAAATGCTCTTGCTGCCAGGTCATATCCATGATCTTCATTGGGGATCTTTACTGTAATAAAGACATCCCCGCGATTCACTTCACTATCTGCCAGAGCACGACCAAATTCTTTCTCCACTTCAGGTTCTGTTGATAGATCAAAATGCCGATATCCTGCTGAAAGTGCCTTTTTTACTCTTTCATAGATATCACCATGTGCTGCAATCACTCTATAACCAAGTGCAGGCACATTCACATGATTATGTAATTCTGTTATTTCTTCATTGATAGGCTTCATGTAATCCTCCGTTTTCATTATATACCAGATACAGAGTTGGTACGTGTAAGATACGTGAATTCATTTTTTACAGTTTTCTTATATTTTCTATAAAATTATATTGCATTATGTGAGATAAGTGATATTATAACTAAGCAAGCAGAAATGACTCCCTAGCTCAGTTGGTAGAGCAACTGACTCTTAATCAGTGGGTCGAGGGTTCGAGTCCCTCGGGAGTCACCATCAAAGACCGTAGAAATACGGTCTTTTATTATGTTCTCAGGGTCTTTTAAACTTTTGCTGAAGTGAAAAGTTAATTTCCACTTTGAAAAGCAAAAAAAGAAAAGTTG
>CAUWCC010000089.1:0-3531 GCA_963556805.1 uncultured Bulleidia sp.
ACACCATATGAAGTCTACTATTCAACTGTGTTGCAATTGGCTTGACAATTCGGGCGATTTGATTGATACTATTGGCATATCTTGAAAGTAGGCCTTGTATCTCCCTAAATGGTTGTAAGTCAATAATAAATATATCAGCTTCTGATACTACTTTTCTTAAAAATTGATTCATGGATTTGCAGTGTGACATTTTCATTTTCTTTTCAAATAGTTCTTTTTCTTCTTCTGTTAGCTTGATTTCAAGCCTTACATTTCTAGTTCTATTTACCATGATTTAGATCTCCTTTCAAAGCAATGTGGGGTCTTAGGGTTCTCCCTAACAAGTTAAAATTGATAAAAAAAGAAGCAGTTCCACAAGGGGCTGCTTCATCAATTTTCCGTAAGTGTCCGTACACTTACTGTGCTTGCTACAAAAGTGTGATTTATAGCATAAGCGTTAAGCGAGTTTTATATTTATGTATAAACAGTTATCAATTGGAGGTTATAGTATGAAAAAAACAACAGGAATCGCATTATCAATAGCTTGTGAATTTTGTTTGGCAGGATGTTCAAATAAAACCATTTATTATAATCCTAATCTAGGATTTGATGTTAGTGGAATGGATTACAAGAGTGTCGAGTTTAATGTTTATCATTCAAAAACCAATGATCACACATGGGAACTTCTAAAAAAGTTTTCTTGTTCCCCAAAAGAAGGATATTGTGCTGATGTTAGAGTAGATGGTGAAACTGGGCGTGTTGTAATCACTTCTGAAGATAATCATTTGGTAAAAACTCATGTTTCAGAATCATATTATTGTGACGATTTGGAGGTATATGAATTAATAGTTGACGGTTTCAATGGACAAATCAGTACTGCTAAAATTTTTGAAGTAAAGGATACGGATAAAGAACAACCATATCTCTTATATCCAATTACCAATACTGGGAGTGGTTACATTTTTACTGATTTGGGTAATAAACCATACGATGAGAACGAGGAAAACCTTGATAACATTTTGATCACCATCAAGTTTAACTGAACCATTTTTGATTGTATGACCATCCGAACATGAAAGATGTTCCTTCACAGTATATTGTTGCAATACTTGTTTTCTGTGTATTGGCAGCTGCAGGTTGGACTAAATCATTATTTCCAATTTATAAGTACTTGCTGTTCCAATTTTTAAAGATGTAAGAGGATTGCAGATAGTGTTAGAAACAAAGTAGAATAGAGGACTTGGTATTAGTGTCAAAACAGTTACTAAGTATATGAATGGGTTTACGCCATAAAAAAAAGGAATCGAAAATCATGGATCGATGCATTCTATCCAATCATTTTGAATCTATTACAAGATGAGAATCAAAGTTTTTATTCCTGGATGGTATTGTGGCAGTACCTCAAGGATAACTATGGTGTTTCGTGTTCAGAATCCTCATTTAAATCATGGATATTAAGGCATGATGACATCAATTTGTATTTCAATTTGAAATAGCAAGTTTGTTTCTCTTTCCATTTGGGCAGATCTAATATACGAATGTAAATACAGATAGCCTAATAGGTAGGGTAGAGCCACTGATCAAATCACTGGCTTTATTTGTTTGATTGTTGTGCCTGTAGAACGATACTAAAATGACAAAAAAACATTCGGTGGAAACAGAAGGGTGAAGGAAGCAAATGTTGTATAGTAATACTAGATAGATACAGGAGATATACACGATGAATGAAAGATCGATTGCACGTATTCGTAAGTTTGTAGAAGATAGAGACTGGGACCAGTTTCATACACCAGGAAACCTAGCAAAGTCTATTGCTATCGAAGCAGGGGAGCTGTTGGAATGCTTCCAATGGTCAGAAGATGACTATGATCTGCAGCATGTCAAAGAAGAGCTTGCTGATGTCATGATCTATTGCCAGCAGATGGCAGATAAACTTGGTGTAGATACGGATGAAATCGTAGATATGAAGATGACGATGAACGAGAACAAGTATCCAGTAGAAAAAGCCAAGGGGAAGAGCAATAAATATACAGAGTTGTAAAACGTGATAAAGGAGTGGGAGAGAATGCTAGCATATACATACAAAGAACAAGGTAGATTTGTACTGGAAGAGAAGAACAAACCAGTACTGCAGAATGATACAGATGCGATCGTACGTGTCACATTAGCAAGTATCTGTTCTAGTGATATCCATATTAAGCACGGTGCTGTACCTAGAGCTGTACCTGGAATCACGGTAGGACATGAAATGGTTGGTATCGTTGAAGAAGTTGGAAGTAAGGTGACAAAAGTAAGACCAGGAGACCGTGTAACAGTAAATGTAGAAACATTCTGCGGTGAGTGTTTCTATTGTCAGAATGGGTTTGTAAACAATTGTACAGATCCAAATGGAGGATGGGCACTTGGCTGTCGTATTGATGGCGGACAGGCAGAATATGTACGTGTTCCTTATGCTGAACATGGTCTCAATAAGATTCTAGATACAGTAACAGATGAAGAAGCATTGTTTGCTGGTGACATCCTAGCCACAGGTTATTGGGCATCTAAGATCTCTATGATCAGTCAGGATGATACTGTACTCATCATTGGCGGAGGGCCAACAGGTATCTGTACATTACTTTGCACTATGCTGAGACAACCAAAAAAGATCATCTTGTGTGAAATAGATCCAGACAGGATCAAGTTTGTAAAGGAACACTATCCAGATGTTCTTGTTGTAGATCCAAAAGTAACAGATGTAGAAACATTTGTAAAAGAACATAGTGATCATGGCGGTGCTGATCGTGTGATCGAAGCAGCAGGTAGTCCTCATACATTTGAACTTGCTTGGCGCACAGCACGGCCAAATGCAATCGTTACTGTAGTAGCACTCTATGAAGAAGACCAAATCTTACCATTACCTAAGATGTATGGTAAGAACCTGACATTCAAGACAGGAGGCGTAGATGGCAGTGATCGTGATGAGATTTTGAAACTGATTGCAGAGAAGAAAATCGATACCACACCACTGATCACACATACATTCTCATTAGCTGATATTGAAAAAGCATACGATATTTTCGAGAATCGAAAAGACCATGTGATCAAAGTTGCAGTTCGTCCATAATAGCACCATGAAGCCACTGAATTCGGTATAGTATGTCGGTTACAGTGGTTTTTTCTTTTATCTAATGGGGGATCAATATCAGTCACTCAACGTATCTATGCTCAATACAGCTATCTCCTAGCAAACGACATAAACCGATCTTTTATCTTGCTTTCTTACAAGAAATATCCATCCTTCAATATAATCCATTCCATCTGTAATGCATCCTGGATATGTCTGATATATAAGCCGCATAAAGAAAGGATCTTTTTGCGTTGATTTAAGTAGCTGCAGATCTTTTAGATTTTTAGAGTGATATTTTTATCATGCTTTTTTGTGGTTATGGAAGGAAAAAAATAGATACAATTGAGATGCGACTCAAAAATTTCTCAGGAACAAAAAAAGTCAAAAAAGTTGGCTCTTCTGTACCCAGGGTGGGTAAAGTTTCATAAATATATTTGCTATTA
>CAUWCC010000090.1:0-3389 GCA_963556805.1 uncultured Bulleidia sp.
CACCATATGAAGTCTACTATTCAACTGTGTTGCAATTGGCTTGACAATTCGGGGTCTTAAAGTATAGCACGTGCAAAATATCGTGAATCTGCTATCATAAATAGTGTCAATTAAAGGAGATAATAAAATGAGTGAGAATCAGAACCCTGAAACTTGCAGTCATAACTGTGAGAGCTGTTCTGCTAACTGCAGCAGCAGACAGGCTTCTATGAAGGTGGAGGCTAACTCTCGCAGTAAGATCAAGCATATGATCGGTATCGTGTCCGGTAAGGGCGGTGTCGGAAAGAGTTTCATTACTTCTTTGTTAGCTGCTGAAATGCAAAGAAGAGGCTATCGTGCAGCTGTTTTGGATGGTGATATCACAGGTCCAAGCCAGGCAAAAGCATTTGGTATCCATGAAAAGGCTGCTGGTGATGGTACTGTCATTTATCCAGCTGTTACAGAACGTGGTATGCAGGTCATGTCTACAAATATGCTGTTGGATACAGATGAAACACCAGTTATTTGGAGAGGACCGATGGTTGCCAACATCTTGAAACAGTTCTATACAGATGTATTCTGGGATGATGTAGATTACATGTTTGTGGATATGCCTCCGGGAACAAGTGATGTTCCGCTGACAGCTTTCCAGTCTTTGCCGCTGGATGGTATCATTGTGGTAACTACACCGCAAGAATTGGTAGGTATGGTCGTTGAGAAGGCAATCAATATGGCTGCTTCTATGCATATCAATGTACTTGGTTTGGTAGAGAATATGAGCTATGTAGAATGCCCGAACTGCGGTGAAAAGATGTATGTCTTTGGTGAGTCTCATACAGCTCAAACAGCAGAGAAGTATGGGCTGCCACTGTTAGCACAAGTACCGCTAGATCCGCGTATTGCAAAGGCAAGTGATGAAGGCACGATCGAGATCTTGAAGATCAAGGAACTTGATTCAGCAGCTGATATCATCGAAAAGATCTAAAGTTAAGAAGAAGTCTTTGTTATATGAAAGACTTCTTTTTTTGCAGAAGCTGTTCTTTTTGCATATGCTGCCGCAAAATGCTATATATTTTGTGAGAAATTGCGAAATTTCACCATGGATTCACATTATTGCATTATCATGAAGATAGAGGTGATTTTATGACGAAGATCTTAATTACAGATGATGAAGAAAAGATCCGTAATATGATATGTAAATATGCACATTACGAGGGTTTTGAAACAGAAGAGGCCTGTGATGGGCTACAGGCAGTAGAGAAGTGTGAAAAAGAAAACTTTGATCTATGTGTGATGGATATCATGATGCCGAATCTAGATGGTTTCTCAGCTGTAAAAGAAATCAAGAAATTTAAACCAGACATGCCTTTTATCATGTTGTCTGCTTTGGGTGAGGAATATGACAAGATCCATGGTTTTGATATCGGTGTCGATGACTATGTTGTTAAGCCGTTTTCTAGTAAAGAATTAATGATGCGTATCCATGCGATCTTGAAGAGAGTCAATGCTGGTGATACAGGTAGTGATATCATGAAGGTCGGTGAGATGGAGATCAATTTCTCTGCTCGTACGGTCACGATTCGTGGTGAGAGAGTACAGTTGTCGCCTAAGGAATATGAACTTTTGGCATATCTTGCTAAAAATGCAGGCATTGCTTTGACAAGAGAACAGTTATTGCAGAATGTTTGGGGATATGACTTTTTCGGTGATGACAGAACACTGGATACACATATCAAACTGTTGAGAAGAAATCTTGGTGATTATGCGAGATATATCGTAACACTAAGAGGCGTAGGCTATCGTTTTGAAAAAGAAAGCTAGTTTGCGATGGAAGATTGGGAAATATCTCTTGATATTTGCAGGGGTATTGATCGGTCTTCTCTTTCTGTTTCAAGTCGTTTTGCTGGAACCGATGTATCGCCGTTCGAAAATGGAATCTGTTCGTAGTATTGGTGATGATATTGCGCATGCCATTGATTCCGAACAGCTGGAAGATGTCCTGCTTTTGACGATGATGCAGAATGATGCGTGTGTAGTCGTAAAGTATGATGGGGTGCCTTCGATCATTCAGAATCAAGGTTGTACTGCATTTTCTGATCTTTCTACCGAACAGATCAATACGATGATCGGATATGCCCGCATTAGTCGCAATCGTACATATATGACAGTTTTAGATAGTGATTATGTATCAGCTGCCACAGATGAGCCTTTGAAGAATATCTTCTATACTAGAATCGTGAGCGGTAATTCAGGCAATGCGGTCATCATGATCTCTACAGGAATCTCACCGATCAGCGCTACGATTAAAACATTGACGGTACAGTTGTCATACATATCGGTCATGATCTTATTAGGTGTATTGCTGTTGACGTTTATGATCTATCACGGTATTACAGATCCTCTCATCAAGATCAATGAAGCAGCCAAACGACTGCCTTCAGGAAAATATGAAGTTGATCCTAAGACAAACCGATACCGAGAAGCACAAGAATTGAATACGACTTTACAGGAAGCAGCGGAAGATATCCAAAAAGCAGATAAAGCAAAGCGTGATCTGTTATCCAACGTATCTCACGATCTGCGCACACCTTTAACGATGATATCAGGGTATGGTGAAATGATGCGGGATCTGCCGGGAGAAAAGACAGATGAGAACTTGCAGGTCATCATTGATGAATCCAAACGATTGAATACATTGGTAAATGATCTGCTGGATCTTTCACGTATGCAGGAGAATAAGATCATTTTGAAAGAATCAGCTTTTGATCTTTCAGAGATGATCGAGACGCAAATGAAGAAATATGATGTCTATCGGTATCAGGATGATTTCATTATTGAAGTTGTAACGGTGCCGCAGGCACCTGTATTTGGTGATCAGCAGAGGATAGAGCAAGTCTTCAACAACTTTGTGACAAATGCTATCAATTATTCTGGACATGTAAAACATATTATTATCCGAGAAGAGATCGTGAAAGATGGTGTGAAAGTTGAAGTCCAGGACTTTGGTGAAGGTATTCCTGAAGATAAACTAAAGGATATTTGGGAACGGTACTATAAGATTGATAAACAACATGTGCGTTCCACACAAGGGTCTGGTATTGGTCTTGCAATTGCGAAGCAGATCCTTGATCTGCATCATTTGCAGTATGGTGTTCGTTCGAAAGTGAACGAGGGAAGTACTTTCTGGTTTATAATGCCATTAAGAAAGAAATAAAAAATGATATGTACCCCTATTACTGGACAATTCAGTGATAGGGGTTTTTATGAAGTGTAGTTATGTTTTTGAATTAAAAAGTTAAATAAATATTCTCTTGGAATGTTTAGACGCCATATGAAGGTGATATATTCTAATAGTAAATGGCTTAATTGACTAAGAGTGGTCCTAGTGGTTATGTTTCGTTAGATCAGCA
>CAUWCC010000091.1:0-2694 GCA_963556805.1 uncultured Bulleidia sp.
CAGCCTTTGGATTAAATATAGCAACTTCACCTAACTTACGCTGTTCCCAATCATTAGTAAATCCAGCAAAACGAATGTATGGTTGTTTAATCATATGTGGGGGGGGTGAACATCTTCTCCAAAAAATATTTTTTTGTATTCTGCCAACCCTCTATCAATCCTTCTTCAAAATTTATTAAATCTTCTAGTTTACTGATTCTTTCGCAAAAGCTCTTTTGTTCATCTTCGTTTTTTGAGTATTCGACATTGTAATTCTTTAGCACATCAAATTGAAGGTTTATTCCTGTTTGATAGGTTTCACAAAATCCGTCAATCGTACCTTCTATCACCCTGAAAAAGTATTCTGCGTTTTCGTTTTCTTTTGGGATGAGGCACGCATATCTAGTATCTACAGTTTCATTTTCCAGAAGTCGCAACACTTCTCCTTTTGTTGCGCTTAGCTGAATCAATACAGTTCCTGCAGGATAAATCTTTCCTTTTTTAGCTCGTTCAATTACATCACAAATATCATAAATGTTTCTCTTCATCTTTGCTCGATATCTAATGCCTTTAATGTTAGATTTATTACCATCTTGTTTTCTTCGGTGCTTGGTACTAATTGTTTAATCATTGCTGATAAATCTTTGGCGGTGTCCATTTGCTGTTGATGTATCTCAATCAATTCATTCAATACGGCAACACCATCAATCGGATCAGCAGGCGGTAGGTCAATATATCTTGGTATGTTTAGATTATAATCATTTTTCTGTAGTTCTGCTTTTGTTGCGACATGTGAATAATATTTAACTTCCAAATTGTTCTTAACAACGGATAATATCTTTTCGATATGAGAACTTTCAAGCCTGTTGAACTTGCCATCTTTCACAAAATCTTTACTCGCATCAACAAACAAGATATTATCGTTTTTTCTTTCCAGCACTAAGATGAAAACAGGAATTTGTGTATTAAAGAACATATTTGATGGCAATCCAATAACCGCTTTTATCAAGTTGTTATCTATCAACCACTTTCTTATTGTTTCTTCCTTACCACCACGAAACAAAACACCATGCGGTAATACGGCAATCAACCTGCCATTTGCAGATAGCTTTTCTAGTCCTTTCAAGACAAACCCAAAATCCACTTTAGATTTTGGAACCGTTAACCCATTTACAAGTAAATCATCAGATATGCTCATTGAGTAAGGCGGATTCATGATCACATTGTCAAACTCACAATCGACCACTTCTGATTTTACAGGAATCGATAATCCGCCTTTCTTCTTTTCAAGTTTGAATGTTTCAAAAACTTCATCCATCAAGATATCTGCTCTGCTTATGTAACCTGAGTAGCCATTCAGACACGCATTCAGCAACGCATACGGCATATTCATTTCAGAAAATTCAAACTCGTTAACTTCTCCGCTTGCCTTTGCTACTTCTTGCGCCAGATTGCCAACCCCACTGCATAGATCGGCGGTCTTGCCCGTCAAACATAAACCAGCAACTAATTTACAGATTCCTTCGGGTGTGTAGTCTTGCTTAAGTTTTTTTCTGTCTGTTTGTGTTTCTTCAACTAATCTTGCTATATCAAATTTTTCAGTGATTTCATTTTTGAAGTCAGATAACATTTTCAAATTATTATCTGACATCAAAGCCTTCATGATTGCCTCAGGCAATTTGTAATATTCGTTCACTCCAAAGAATTCAAGTATATTCATCTTCCACCCTCTTTTTTAATCCTTTCCCCCGTTCCAACACATTGCAATATCAGCTCATCGGCAATTGGTAAGCCGTAGCACTCTTGGTATGCTTTTCTTTCGGTATTAGATATTTCCAAACCAATCACATTTAGATATTCTGCCCTAGCTCCCCAGTAGCCTAAGCAGATAGCATTTGCCACAAATTGCAAGGCTGATACAGTTCCATACCCTAGGTCGTTGTTAGTTTCTATCATCCTTGCACCTTCAATGGGTGTCAGCCTTCCGCCTGCCCACCCTTCATACACACGTGCATCAGCTCTAGAAGTATCTCGTGACGAATTGTATTTAATTCTGTATTTATCGGGTAATATCATTTTCCATCTTCTCCATTTTGTTTAAATCCGTCATGTCATACCCTCTCGATAAGCCAACAAGGGACTGTACCGCTCATATATTCGAGGGTGCGTGATACTTGATAATCGTGCCTTGAAAAATCGAATTTTTCGTTGATATATTCAACCAATACAAGCGCAAATTCTTCTATGCTGATGTTTGGACTTACTCCAATTTCTTTACAAATACTTTTTTTATCATCAATGCTGTTGTAGTACTTCATTACATCCGAGATTCTGCATATTGTGTTTCCGTGCCGTTCTAGGTCAACGGGGATATGGTGCAAGCGTTGGTACATCTGATAACCAGCGGTTTGTTTAAGCTCTGCCATCTGCCGTCTTTCTCTTTCTCTCTCTTTCCTTTCTGCTGATTTGTTATGCTGTTTTGCTCTTATTTTTTTTGAATGCTGTATAATTGCGTCTCTGTCAATTCCAACGGATTTCAGGAAGTCTCTAATCGTATCTTGCGATTTGTGCAACTCTTTAGAAATTTCACGCATGCTTTTCTCGCATTGATTCCATAATGTCAAACATGCGACTTTGTCTTTTTCACTCATCATTATGCTTTGTTTATGCCTCTCTTTCTAATGCCCTAAAAGGGGAAGTCTGCATATGGATCGT
>CAUWCC010000092.1:0-2286 GCA_963556805.1 uncultured Bulleidia sp.
CACCATATGAAGTCTACTATTCAACTGTGTTGCAATTGGCTTGACAATTCGGGCCCAAAAAAGTAAGTACCTTTATCTATCGTTTCCAACCCGCCTATAATATTAAGCAAAGTAGTTTTTCCGCTGCCGCTCTTTCCCATAACAGCAACCATCTCACCCTTACCAATTTCAAAACTTAAGTCCTCAAAAAGAACTCTTTTCTCGTCTCCATTGGCGAATGATTTACTTATATGATTTATCTTGATCATGGCTCTAATCCTCTTATAAAATCCGAAATCTTAAACCTTCTCAAACGAAATTTCACTATCACATAGATCAACGCATATGTCACCAAACTAAAAAGTATGAGCATGCATCCAATCAGCAGAACATATGTATTTGGAACACCGAAACTGGAGTTTAAATTCATTATTACTGCCGTATTAATTCCAAATGCAAGTAAACTAGACACAATAAGGTGCACAGCTAGATCGCCCATGATATATGTAATGATATGATGCATAGAAGCACCATTTGCAATATGTATTGCATATCTTTCGAAATTAGCAGATAACCTTCTAAAGCAATTCATTGCTATGATCAATGCACTAAACAATCCCATTGCAGCAAATGCGGTAGTTACTGTTTTCATCAAATTCTGTGCATCTCTATAAATATTATCTACCACATTTCTTTGATCATCTATACGATACATTCCTGACATATCATATGAAGCAACCATTTCCTTCAAATCTGTCAAAACATTTTCTTTTTCAATAACGATTGATGGAATACGCTGGGACATATTAGCAATGATCACTTCTTCTCTATACGCATTATCCTTCGTTAAATCTACATCCGGCACCAATATAAATTTATCTAATTTCCGATAACCACCAGCACTAAGATCAAAATATAAACTCTTATCATCAAGGATCCCGACAACACGATATCTTGTTCCTTCAGGAAACAAAAAGTAGTTACCTAAGAACACATCACCCACACGATAGATCGTACTGTAGTCATGACCTAAAATAACCGGCACTTCCCCGCCACGTTCATATCTATAATTTGGCAAAAAACTGCCACCTTCCACAAATTTCAACTGATAGAAATCAAAGAAATTGCAATTCACTCTCATGGAATAATATGAAGCAATTCCATCAGTAAAATAACGTTCCACCTCATCCGATCCGCCATCCATGAAATCTTTCTTAGAATCATCATAGTCAGCCTGAAATGCATTTGTAATTTGTTGAATACGATAATACTTAGAATCTAACTCATTGTACAAGCCATTGATAGATGTCAAATTATCCATGGTCATCTTTTGAGAATACACATCTGTTCCTCCTACGTCCATGATGTTATAAACTTGATTCCCCTCAAACATTGTATAAAAATCCTTATTTGACTGTGTATGAAAGATAACATTTACACCAAGAAATCCAACTAATGTCAAGATTACTGTTAAATGCAATGTGAATATGATCGTCAAATATTTAGAGCGGTGCAGATTCGTAACTATTTCCTTATTTCTTATTTTCATATTTCTTTCCCAAATCAGTTTGATTTACCATTTCACATATTGATATATATAGTGCAACAGCAGAAAGACCGGTTGCAAACACCAAATATTTCCAACCAGACAGATCTTGCAGCAACACTGATGAGATCACCCATGCCGTAAGAAGACATATCATCAACTCCAACAATCCATCTATATAAATTTTGCTGAATGAATACCCAAATATAGATTTGATACGTATCTCTTCTTTTTTATCTTCGACATAAAAATACATAACCACAAGGATAGATAGGCAAAATAAGATCTGTACTAATGCAAAGATCATCCTCTCTGGCAACGAATCGAAGAACATGATCGAACTTGTGCTGCTTTCACGAATATCAATATCATGCATAACCGCATCATATAGTTTTGAATTTCCAGAAAAATCTATCTTAATAACAGAACTATTTTCTATTTCGTCATCTTTCAAGTTAACAAACACTAAATCATCTGACTGCAGACCCATGTCCTTGAATAAGCCGATCACCTCATACTCGTTCCCTTCATACGCAAGCCTATCACCGATCTTTTTTCCTGACTCTTCAGATACTACTGCATAGTTTCCAGCATCATTTTGATGGTCTTGTTCAGAAAAATATTTTCCTTTTACAATACGTGGTCTGCACACATCTCCAAAAATCGCTGTTTTTCTAATCTTATCTGCTTCATTTACTATATTTAAAGCCCGAATTTACAATCTAAATGCAACGCATCTCAAAAATAGAAAATGACTCATA
>CAUWCC010000093.1:0-2242 GCA_963556805.1 uncultured Bulleidia sp.
TATGAGTCATTTTCTATTTTTGAGATGCGTTGCATTTAGATTGTAAATTCGGGAGCAAAAAAAGACGATAGTTATTATCTGACTATCGTCAAATCAGCAAGTTGTTTTTTTATCTAAAATTTTTATAGTTTGATTAGATATGCTATTACATACACCGCAAGAAAAGAAATAATCGCAGTTCCTACCACATAACATACTGTTTGATATGGTCTTTTACCAATTTCTCTTTGCTTTTCAATTTCATCTAATTGTTTTCCTTCAGTAAACGCAACGATTTCTTTATAGGTTGAATTATCATTTTCTTTTTTAATTTTTTCAGCCTTATCTGCGAAATGCAGAGTTACACCAAAGATTATGAGCCATGGTATAAAACCATACAAACCCATAAATTTTAAAAGTGGAGCTATGGATATAACTGCTAACATCAATAACAATGCAAGAATAATCGCAATTTGATTAAATTTTTTGATTTCTGTTTGACTGATTTCCTTTTTCATAATTTCAATATCTCCTTTGATTAATTGATCAAGAGATATATTAAATATAGAACTAAGTAATAAAACACTGTGAATATCTGGGTAGTTTTTCCCCGTTTCCCAATTAGAGATTGTTTGCCTAGTTACAAAAACTTTATCCGCCTATTACTTAAAATCTATATATAATGCTTGATTTCCTCCTCATACTGGAATATAATGTGAGTGAGAGGAGGAAATATGATACTTACTTATGAAATGTTAAAAAATTCTCTTTGTGAATTTAAAGCACCTGATAATAAGATAAAAAGAATGTGTGAAAAAAATGAAATAGTAAAGCTTGCAAAAAATCTTTATGAAACAAATACACATACTCCAGGATATCTTGTAGCGAATTCCATTTATTCACCATCATACTTATCTTTTGATTATGCATTATCTTACTACGGATTAATTCCTGAAACGGTCTACGTTTACACAAGTGCAACCTATCGAAAAAATAAAAAGAAGAAGTATGTCAACACATTAGGAACATTCACTTATCGAGATGTACCTCCTTCATGCTATCCGTATGAAATTGTAATTAAGCAGGAAGGTAAATACACGTTTTTAATTGCATCAGCTGAAAAAGCACTATGCGATAAGCTCTATACGATTCATCCTGTTAAAAACAAGGAAGAACTTCGTGATCTTTTATTTAATGACCTAAGAATAGACTTTGATCTATTTAATCAACTTAATTTTTCCAATTTATCTTTATTATGCGATCTATATAAGTGTACCAATCTAAAATTATTAAAGAAAGTGATAGGTGATATGAATGAACACAATTCTTGAACAGATGATTGAAAACTATCAACCAAGTAGTATAGAAGAAAAGCGAAATGTTATTAAGGAAGTCATGCAAGAAATCGTATTGTGTGGCCTTAGTAAATCTGGATTTTTTAACGAAGCTGCATTTTATGGTGGTACTGCATTAAGGATATTTTATAATTTAGATCGTTTTTCTGAAGATTTAGATTTTTCTCTTTTAGTTAAAGATAAAGATTTTGATTTATCTAAATATTTTCCTAAACTTAGAGAAACCGTATCCTCATTTGGTCTACATGTAGACATTGAACTTAAAACAAAAACAAAAGATTCTAATGTTAAATCTGCATTTTTAAAAGGTGATACCATTGAACATTTTCTACTATTTTACCCCGATGAAAAGATTCAAGGAATTAATAAAAATGAAAAAGTAAAGATAAAATTTGAAATAGATACAATGCCTCCAGGAATGGCAACTTATGAAACGAAATTTCGTTTATTACCAACACCATATAGTGTTAAATTATATGATGAATCCTCTTTATTTTCAGGAAAAATTCATGCAGTTATTTGTCGTTCATGGAAATCTAGAGTTAAAGGACGTGATCTATACGATTATGTTTTTTACCTTTCTAGAAATACACATTTTAATTTACCACACCTTAGAGAAAAATTAATTGATTCAGGTTATATAGATGAAAATGATAAGATTACATGTGATGATGTAAAAAATATGTTAATCTCTCGATTTCAAGAAATAGATTATGAACAAGCTAAAGAAGATGTCATTCCATTTATCAAAGATATTAGTGTTCTTAACATATGGTCAAAAGAATTCTTCATCTCTATAACAAACAATCTAATAAGCAATGAATAAAAAACTATATAGTACATTTTTATTTTATAATCCCGAATTTACAATCTAAATGCAACGCATCTCAAAAATAGAAAATGACTCA
>CAUWCC010000094.1:0-1657 GCA_963556805.1 uncultured Bulleidia sp.
TAGATTTAAGCGTAAATAAGCCATTTGTCAACCACACGATTGTAGATTAGCCGAATGATTAAACGCACAAAATCTCACAAAGGAGTAATATCCAAAAAAGAGAAGAAAGTATAAGCTGATGAAAAAACATCAGCACACATACTAAAGCAAATATTTCACGAATTTAGATATGCTAATCAAAAAGAACGATCCTAGGACCGTTCTTTCTAATCATGTTTCTGTTGATAATATGTGCATATATTCTGCATGGAACTACCATCATCTTTCATAGATCGTATCTCTTCCAATCTCTTAATAGATGCAGCACGATCAAACCTTCGCGTCAAGTTTTCTTCCGTCGGCTGATATGGCAGAATACCAAGTTCAGTATAGTATTTCAATGTACTATAACGAAGACCTGTCAATCGTGCCAATTCTCCTATTGTGACATATTTGGATGCCAATATTTTCTCTATACTTCTCTGTCTAGACATCAGCGATACACTGGAATCAATGATACACCTTGTACAGGTACTTTATAAGCCCTTCTTGATGTTGGAAAGATACGGTAATAAGAACCATCGATGCACAACAACGATTCCGAACCATTTTTTACTACTTCAACATGATGACCTCTGCTCGTCAGATACTCTACTACTTTTTCTCTTCTATCTTTTACAGAAGAACCAACGACAACAAGATCAATGAAGACCGTATTTCTTCTTTCTAAGAATGGAAAGATCAAGGTAACCCCTTCTAGATAAGGATTCTCAAACAACTTGTGTTTTGCTTTCAAAACTTGTAATCCAACCCCTGATAATGCATCACAGAACTTTTCTTCATGCAATGTCTTCCAGCTGGAAGAACATGCTGCAAGACCGACCACTTTCTGTTCGATCTCTTTTTGTTCTGCCGTGCTGAATAGTTCATTCAACATACAGCTTTCACGGAACAACCAGAATAATATTGCACATTCTGCATTTGGTTCTGTTTCTTCCAGCATTTCACTACGGAAACCTTCCACTATACAGCGATATGTCTGTTCTTGTGCACACCAATCTTTGATGTCCACACCAGCTTCTACGTTAATCATATCACTTGCCAATAGAGAGCGGCGTTCTTCCATCAAATTCTGATCGTGTAGCTCCTGATACATATCCTGCATAATTTTCGTACAATTCTTTGTTGATATTGCTTTTGCTGCCTTAACAGCTTCTTTGAGAACATTCATAAATGCTTCAGTGCCAAATTGATCGATCTGATCTGACACCACATCACAAGCTGCCAAAGCTCTCCCTGTCATCTGTCCGCCAAGCCCGAGTCTTGTACTATCCTGTCCATGCAGCGATACCATAGCAAACATTTCTTTTACTGTAAGTTCTAACATATGTACGCCTCCACTTATTACTTACTACTTATTACTTACGATTTAAATATAACACTTATGATCGTAAATGCAATAAAAAAAACCCAGATATTTCTATCTAGGTTTCGTGGAGAATATCGGGTTCGAACCGATGACCTCTCGCACGTGAAACGAATGCTCTCCCGCTGAGCTAATTCTCCGTGGAATATTCTAGCACTCTTTATTGGAAGCAAACTATTTTTTTATGTTTTGTTGATCGGACTGAAGTGAAAAGTTAATTTCCACTTTGAAGGCGGCGAAGTAGAAATTAGT
>CAUWCC010000095.1:0-1599 GCA_963556805.1 uncultured Bulleidia sp.
CACCATATGAAGTCTACTATTCAACTGTGTTGCAATTGGCTTGACAATTCGGGCCATAAAAAAACCTCCTTACATCTTCTGTAAGGAGATTATTTCATATAAAAGTCAATTTTTAGAAAAGTTTTTGATTATTTTTTTATCCGAATGGTAATAATAGCTCCGTGTTCAGCGGTATTATCTAAACACATATCCCCACCCAATTTTTCGCAAAGTATTTTACAAATTGATAAGCCTATACCAAAGTTTCCACCGTTTGTAGACGAGCTAAAAAAGAAAGAAGTTGCAGATTTTAATTCTTCTGTTGTAAACCCTATACCGTCGTCCTGCATGGAAAAATACAAATATTCCTTTTTTTCTTCGATTGAAAAGATAATTTTTTTCATGTGAGAAACGAAGTGCGTTATCAAAAATATTCTCTAATATTTTTAATAACATAGCCTTATCTGTTGATATGCAAACAGACTTTGAATAATCTTGTATGACAAACTCTCTGTTTTTCTGTGTTGCTAAGATAGAAAATTCTCTTGTTACGTTGGAAATAAGTTCTTTCAAATTGCAGTTCTCTTGTCGAATTTCAATATCCTCTATTTTTTGTATATCTTTCACACACTCTACATATCGTTTTAATCGTTCAACAGCTTCTGTCATATTTTTAATTGTTGTCTGTAAGGTTTCGTTTGTAAGGGTTTCTCTTTCGATTGATTTTCCCAAATAATTAAGATAGCCATTGATAACTGTGATCGGTGTTCTTAAATCATGTGAAACAGAAGTAGTCAGAGCTTTTCTTTCTTGTAACATATCCCACATTTTACGATTGCTTATGTAAATCTCATTTTTCATGTTTTCAAATGTATCACATAGCTGTCCTAATTCATCGTTAGAAGTATATGGTATCTGAAAATCTAAATCTTGCTGTGAAATGTGGTACATACCATTTTTCAGATGTTCAAGTGGTATCTGCAATTTCCATTTGTAATATAATTTAGCTACCATAAAAGAAGCGAATATAATATAAGCTATGGGCAAAGACACCATAAGAATAGTAATACACCAATAATATACTTGATTTTCTTTTGAAAGTTCCCCATGCGTATATTTTTGCGGTACAGCAGTAACCCCATTATTATTTTCCATATTGTTTCTATTTGTATCATCAATGATATAATCTGTGATGATAATAGGTCTAGTATCAAGTATTTCTTGTCGAATGTCTGAACATTTCAATATTGTAGCAATTGAAAGTACACCAACCAGACTAAGCCAAAACACCGCTAATATTAGGAGAGATTTTTTTAATGACATTTTTTGAAAAGTTTCTTTTATTTTTCCCATTTATATCCAACTCCCCAAACCGTAGTAATATATGCTTTATCTGTAAATTCACTAAATTTCAGCCTTATTTTTCGTATATGTTCTTTAATAACAACGCTATCTCCATTGCCGTCAATGCCCCATATACATTCATAAATTTTTTCTCTGTCAAAAACCTGTCCTGCATTTGAAGATAGTAATTGTATAATTTCAAATTCTTTATTTGATAATTCAATGGCTTAATTGACTAAGAGTGGTCCTAGTGGTTATGTTTCGTTAGATCAGCAC